>JBBQIU010000542.1:0-3547 GCA_038325245.1 Verrucomicrobiota bacterium | reverse complement strand
ATGGATGAGATTATGCCGGACGAGGTGCCCCACCCCGTCCATCCAGATCCCCGGGGTGTAGGTGTGATCAATGCGCGACAGATGATGGATATGACAGTTCTCCACCCGATGCCCCCCGGGCGTGAGCGTCTTGCGGTCGCCTCCCCCAAGAACGATCCCACCCCGTCCCAGAGTGTGGAGGTCGCAGGAGCGCAATTCGTGGCGGCGGCCGCCCCGGATCTCGGCACCATTGCCTCCCATCTTCCGCACGGTGCATCCCTGCAGGCGACAGTCTTCACCTGCTTGAATCCGGAGACCGTCAGACGCGCCACACTCCCACAGGAGGCCCTGGAATCGCAGGTGCGAGGCGCCGTCGATCTCCAGCAACGGGAAGGGCGCCACCGAAAGCTCCACGACGGACTCCCCCGGATCGCGCGTCGAGAATAGCAGGACCCGGCCCCGGGTTCGGTCGAGGTACCATTCCCCCGGCCTGTCCAGTTCGGCGAGCACGTTGACGGCATGATACCGCTGGTCCTTTCGGTAGCCGTAGCCGTGCCAGGGCTTCGCCAGGGAGATCTCCCGCTTTTCCAGGTCGATCCGGTCGATTTTTTCGTAGGAATCCGCCCAGTCCCAGAACCAGTAACCGTAGAGCCACGCATCCGGCTCGTTTACCCATCGCTCCGGACGATCCCCCTCGAATCGAAACCGTCCCTCGGGGGACCCAGACCGCTGGTCCCACGCCGGAAGCGTCAATGGCCCAGGAACCTCCCCTGTCTTCACGAATCCCTCGTTCGGCCACCGCGCCAGCGTCATGGGCTCCCCATTCACGAACAACTCGATCACGGGGTGGGTCCGGAACCCACGCCCACTTGAAAAACCACCCAATTGGAATGGAATCACGTTGGTCACTCCCGCCTCGGCCAGGTCCGCCTCCCATGTGCGACCCCGGGCGTCCTCGGGCAGTCGGGCCAGCACTGCCGGATCGTCCACCACCTTGAATCGGCGCAACCGAGCGCCGCCTGTGAATCGGGGCGCCTCCGCCCCGGCAGCTCGATAAACGACCGGTGCCGCAGGTGTGCCGGAATCCGACGCCGTCAGGCGAAACGACTGACGGACGGAATACTCGCCGGGATGGATCAGGACCTCCACGCCCGCCGCGGGCAGCGCGTTTCGGAGCTTCAGCGCCCGAATTTCGTCGCGCGCCCTTTCCAACGTGCGGAACGGCCGGGTCAGCGTCCCCGGATCGGCGTCGGTCCCGCGGAGCGCGACATGGAGTGACAGCGCGCCCGCAGACGCCGCACCAGCGCCTCCACACGGGGCCATAAAAAGGCTGGCGACGATCCAGAGCAGGAGAGATTGGCGCATAATCATTGGGGATGGGTGCTTCGCAACGATGGACACACCAAACGTGCCGCTCAAGGGGAGAGGGGCGGACGGGATGACGGGTTCTGCAGGCGCCCACGCCCAATAACCCGCTCGATTTGCACCGCCCATCCGGCGTTTCATGGACGGCGCTCCCTCTATGAGACACCTCTTCTCCCGGATCTCCCTCGTCTGGCTCCTGGCTCTGCCGGCGTCCGGACTCCAACAGCCGGTGGTCGTTTCCGTCTATCAAGGCCCATGCAAGGACGGCGACTTCCCTGCCAATCTCGCAACGACCCGGACCGTCCTCGAACAGGCCCGCGCCCGCGGCAGCCATTTCCTGGCCCTTCCGGAGTGCTTCCTCTCAGGGTACGAAAGCGCCCTTTCCGTCCGAAGAGGGGCCCGTCCCCTCGACGATCCCGATCTGCGTGCCTTCATCGCGGAATCGGCCTCCCACGACACGGTCATCCTCGCAGGACTTGCACGATCGGCTGGGACAAACCTCTTCAATTCCGTCCTCGTCATCCACCGTGGCCGCCTCCTCGGACACTATGACAAAGTCCTGCTCACCCCTGGGGATCAGAAGGTCCTGGGATTCACCCCGGGCACAGAACTCCCGGTCTTTGAGGCGCATGGCGCCCGGTTTGCAGTGCTGATTTGCGCCGACACCTCCTACCCCCATGTCGCCATGGCCGCCAAATTGCAGGGCGCCGAAATCTTCTTCACCCCGCACCACAACGAGATCGCCGAAGCGGCGATGGAAGACCATCAGCGGTGGGTTCGGAACTGCCACATTGGCCTGGCATGCCAATACCAGGTCGTGGTGGCCCGGGCCAATGTCGTCAAGACCGAGCGCCCCGGGCAACTGGGGTACGGCGACAGCTTCATTCTCAGCCCCCAGGGCACGCCCTTGAGCGAGGCCGGCCTGTTTCGGACCGAGCTCCGCACGGCCCTGGTGACACCCCTCATGTTCGAAACTCCCCACACCTGGGCCAGTTTCCAAGATGCTCCGGGATGGTTACGCCAGGGAATCGCGGAGTTGCTGACGTCCTACCGCCGGCCAACGACCTCGGAGAACCTTCACGAATGGTTGGAGAACATGGCGGTGGATCACCGGTTCACGCGGGACGAAATGGCCGCGGCCACGGGTCTGGGGCGGAACGAACTGGATGCCGCCCTCGACAGCTCGGGGCTCCTCGATCCCGCGCCCCGGGCGCATGAGCCGGATCGCCCCATTCGAGTGCTCCCCTACCCCGGCGGCCGGCACCCGCGCCTCGGTTTCTTCGACGGCGCCCGAAACCCCCAACGCGAAACCAAGGTCAGCATTTTCCCCCCGTGGGAGCGAGGCGGGTACGCGGTCGTCGACGTTCCGGAGGCGATCTTTTCGAATTTGGGCCTGATCTACCTCGCGCATACGCACATTCCGACCGTGTGGGACCGGGAAGGCATCACCCTGCCCCGCCTCGAGTGGGTGAAGGGTCCTGACGGAAGTTTGACCCAATCCCGAACCCTCCCCAACGGCATCGAGTTCGGCGCCGAGGTTCATCCGCGAATGAACGGGGTTCATCTCGAGCTTTGGTTGCGCAACGGAACGTCCGGGAAGCTCACCGGCCTTCGTGTTCAAAACTGCGTCATGCTGGGTCACGCGGCTGGCTTCGCCACTCAGTCCCTGACCAACAAGGTTTTCGGAACTCCCTTCGCCGCCGCGCGCTCGGTGGAGGGTTCCCGATGGATCCTCACCGCCTGGGAAGCCTGCGGCCGTGCCTGGGGCAATGAATTCGTTCCCTGCCTCCACTCAGACCCCGTCTTTCCGGACTGTCCGCCGGGCGAAACGGTCCGCGTTGGCGGCTGGATCTCGTTCTTTGAAGGTCCCGATATCCGACCGGAGATCGAGCGATTGACCCGGCTTGGCGTCCCCGGCTCGCCGCCGGCTCGTTGAAGCTTGCGCCCTTCGGCCAAAGCGTTAAACCACGCCCCCGATTATCGAGATGAACGAACGCTTCGTCGCCCGCATCGCGGCCGAACTCAATGTTCCCGCCGCCAAAGTCTCCGCCACCGCCCGCCTTCTCGCCGAAGGCGCGACCGTCCCGTTCATCGCCCGCTACCGCAAGGAGGCCACCGGAATGCTCGATGAAGTCGCCATCACCGCCGTCCGCGATCGCATGACCCAACTGGCCGAACTCGAACAGCGGCGCGAGGCCATCCT
>JBBQIU010000541.1:0-3551 GCA_038325245.1 Verrucomicrobiota bacterium | reverse complement strand
AGGGCCTGCCCCCGGAGCGCCTTCGCGTCCAACTCGGCCGCGCATGCGGTCCCCATCCCTGTTCCAACGATGGTCGCGCCGAACAAGCCCCAGGTCGCCCAACGCAAAGTCCGCAGCTTCAGTTTTTCGTTCATCATGATTTAATTGGCACCTCGGTGTTTGCCTCCGATATAGCCGGTGTTGCTCCCGTCGCAACCATTCTGGGGCGGGATGCCAATTCAGCCGGGGCTCCCGGGATTGCGGCTTCCAGCCGCCGGCGTTCGCATACGTCTTCACCAACCTGCCCGAGTGACTCCACAAGCATTCCGAAGCACGTATCCAGATCTCCTTTTTCCTGGATTTGGACGACGGGCGCCTCACCCAGAAGGCGCCCGGTGTCGCCTCGTTCCTCCCACGTCTGCTCCACGCGGACGCCACCGCGCGACTTCTCTCCGCACTGCACGGTGCCTTTTCCGGCGGAAGCGGGTCCCTCACCCCTGCCGAATCGGGAGATGCGCGTACTCAATCACGCTCACGTCTTCGTCACTCCGCTCGAACCGAACAACCGGCCGTCTGAAAATCCTCCAAGCCGACGGGATCGCCTCATCCGGTCTGCCGCACGTCGCGGGTCTGGCGCCACTTGTCCAAACCCACGGCCAGCACAATGACGATCCCAATGATGATCTCCTGCATGTAGGTCGGCATGCCCATCTGATTTGAGCCGTTGCGCAACACAGCCATCATCAGCGCTCCTATCATGGAACCGAGGATGCTGCCCGTGCCTCCGCTCAGGCTCGCCCCACCGATCACCACCGCGGCAATGATGTCCAACTCGAGGCCCACGGCCACGGACGGATCCCCCTGGGTCAGGCGGGAGAACTGCATCAACCCCGCCAACCCAAAGAAAAGTCCCGCCAGGGAATAGATCAGGATCTTCTGGCGCGAGACGCGGATCCCACAAAGCCGGGCCGTGGCCTCATTCGAGCCGAGCGCGAAGATGTAGCGCCCGAAGACCGTCTGCCGAAGGACGATTGTCATGATCAAGGCCAGCGCCGCCGCCACCCAGACACCAATCGGCACGGGGAAAAGCTGCTGGGGACGGGAAAGGGCCATCAGATTGTTCAGCGCATTTTCGGGCGGATTCACCGTCTGATTGTTTCCCAGCCACTTCGCCGATCCCCGGACGACCCCCATCATCCCCAGGGTCACGATGAAGGGCATCATGCGAAAGCTCGCAATGATGGTTCCATTGACGGCCCCGATCACTCCCCCCATCAGGACGGTCACGGCCACCACGCCGACGGGGTTGATCCCTTCCAGGACGAGCCTCGCCGCAAGCACACCCGTCAGCGCCACCACCGAACCCACGCTAAGATCGATGCCCCCGCTGACGATGATCAGCGTCATGCCCAGTGCCCCGATGGCCACGATAACCGTCTGGGTCAGGATGATCTTGAAGTTGCCGCCGGACAGGAAGAACGGCCTCACCTCCGGGGACGCCGAGAAGAGGGCGATGACGAACAGCAGTCCCAGCAGCGGGCCGAGGGCCGAGAGGAGTCGCGCGATGCGTGGATTCATGAAAATCGGGAGCGGCTCGATGCCGGCTGGCGCGCCTAGCCCACCGGCGCCTGTCCAATCGCCACTGCCATGATCTCGTGTTCGGTCCAGCGTTCGACCGGCCGGACATCGGCAAGGGTGCCCCGGCACATGACGCCAACCGTGTCACAGATCCCCAGCAATTCGGGCAGGTAGGAACTCACAAAGACGATGGATTTTCCGAGGACGGCCAATTCCCCGATGAGGCGGTAAATCTGGGCTTTGCTTCCGACGTCGATGCCGCGCGTGGGCTCGTCGAGAAGGAGGATCCGGGCCTCGTGATGGAGCAGTCGCCCGATGGCGATCTTCTGCTGGTTGCCGCCGGAAAGCTCACCAATCGGCTGTCCCGGCCCCTGCGCCCGCACGTCGAGTTTCTTCATCCAATCGGAAGTGGTCTCGTGCTGGAGCCGCCGGCTTACCAGTCCCATCTGGGAAACAGGCGCCAACCGGGTCAGCGTCAGGTTATCCGCGAGGCTTCGTCCCAAAAGCAACCCCTCGGCCTTCCGATCCTCGCTCAGCAATCCAACCCCCTGCGCCAGTCGTCGCGTCGGTTCGAGGCCGGTGGAATCGACTCCAAACACGACGACGGAACCGTGACGGGTCTCGTCGAGACCGAACACGGACCGAAGTGTCTCGGTCCGTCCCGCCCCGACCAGTCCGGCGATTCCGAGAATCTCGCCCGTGCGCAGTTCGAAGGAGACGGACGAGGGTTTTCCCCGGCCTGCGATGGCCCGCAACTGGAGGACGGGTTCGCCGAGGGCGTGAGGCATGCGCGGATAGATGTCCTTCACCTCACGCCCCACCATCATCCGGATGATCCCGCCGAGATTTGCCTCCGCCATCCGTCCGGAGCCCACGCTCTCTCCGTCGCGCAACACAGTGTACCGGTCGCAAAGGGCCTGGCATTCCTCGAGAAAGTGGCTGATGTAAATCAGCGTGACGCCCCGATCGCGCAGCCTTCGGATCACCCGGAACAAACTCTCGGCATCGCGCTTCGTCAGGCTGCTCGTGGGCTCGTCGAGGATGAGCACCCGGGGTTGGCGGACGAGCGCCCGGGCAATCTCCACGATCTGCTGTTCCGCGATCGGCCGGGTCCCTGCGACTGCATCCAAGGGCAACTCCACGTGATCCAGTTCCGCCAGTGCCGCCCTGGCCATCTCCCGCCGTTTCCGACGGTCCAGCCATCCCCATCTCGACGGCTCCCCGCCCAAAACAATGTTCTCTTCAATGCTCAGGTGGGGCGCCAGCGTGAGTTCCTGATAGATCATCTCGATCCCACCCTCACGCGCGTGGAGCGGATCCCCGGGCACGAAAGGGCAGCCATCCAGTTCGATCACCCCGGCATCCGGCAGGTAAGCGCCGCTGAGAACTTTCATCAGCGTGCTCTTCCCGGCCCCGTTCTCCCCGATCAACGCGAGAACCTCGCCCGGCCCCACTTCCAATGAAACGCCGCACAGGGCGCGCGTCGCCCCGAAACTCTTTTCAACCTGCCGCATCACCAGGCGGGGTGTCATGCCAACGTCATTCAGGGTTCGTGCGCACGACTCCCTAACGCATGCGCGGGCGACGCCAGGCCGCGGTCGGGGAAACGTGACCCCCCCAGAAAGCGAAACGGCCTCGCGGGGTCAAGCCTGCAAGGCCGGAAAGATGGACGAGGCGCGACGCAACTACGATCTGCCGCCGGAGCCGGGTCGACGCTCGTCGCCATGCGGAGATGGAACGATCTGCGCATCGGCCATCCCGACTTCTTCGTCGAGGAGCGCCGCATGACGTTTTCCAGGGGCGGTCTCGCCGCTCGTGTCCCGGAGACCCTTCAGAAGCCGGGCCCCCTCGGGCCGGTGTCCCTCTTCCCCGCCGTCGGTGACAGCCTTCCGTCGGCGGCCGCCTTCGTAGGCGTACTGGGAGGAATAGTAGGCCGGGTAGTAGTAGTCAGGGCTTCCGATTGAAACCCCGTTGAGAATCAGCCCGAGGATGAG
>JBBQIU010000540.1:0-3552 GCA_038325245.1 Verrucomicrobiota bacterium | reverse complement strand
GACGAGAAGTGCACAAAATTCGGGATCTCGCCGAGGATTTTCCCCTGGGTCCCCTTGCCCGCGCCAGGTGGCCCGAAAAGGAGGATTGCGCGGTACTTCATAAGGAGGGTGGTGCGTGACCTAGGCCGGTTTGGGCCGGAGTTGAACCTCGCCGATGTCGCTGAACCGGACTTGAACCTCGTGTCCCTTCAGCGTCGATAGCCCCATCTCGCTCGCACTGATCCGGGTGATGCGGGTGCCAATCACTTCACCCTTCGAGGACTTGATGACCAGGACAAGGTCCTTGTCGCCCTCGCCCCGCGTCATGCGGAAGAAAAGGGGAAACGTGCGCTCAAAGAACTGCCGGTTGAACTCCACGTCCCCGCGCTTGTACACCGCTGGCTGGTTGCTCGTGTTGCTCGCCGCGGCGGCCTTACCCGCGCTCAATGCAAGCCCCGATCCGCCCAAACCCGCGGCGGCCAGTTCCTGGGACCCCGTGTTCGCAACGTCCTGCGGCGCCTCAAACTGACTCTCCATGACCACATCCTCCCGGAGCCGGTTCGGCATGCAGAGAAACAGGATGGGCCCAAGAATCGGCAAAATGATGCTCGTGCCCATCACCGCCGCGATCGGGTAATTTCGGAAAATGGCCACCTCGAAGGCGACATAGAGGTTTCCCAGGAGCAAAACTAGGAGGATGAACATCCCCGCCTGTGTCGAGAACAGGGCCGACATCAATCCCGGACGCTTTGCAGGCCGCGCCACCTTCCCCGGCGGCTCCTTGATGACCAGTTCCACTTTCTCCGGCCCGGCAGTGTCCGGAAGGTCGATGAAGGCCAGCACCCAATCTCGCATCTTCTCGTCCTTCGAGAATTCCACCAGCGTGTCCTGGGCGAACCGGTCCCACGCAATCCGCCCCGTAAGCCCCCCACTCGCACGGCGAATCACCGTCCCGTCGTCATTCGGCGCCACCAGCTCACCCGTCACCACCGACCCGTCCGCCATCCTGAAGTCAGGGGCCGGGGCGTCCAACGCCAGCATGATCAACGCCAAACCAAGGGCAATTCGAAGCAGCCATCGCATGGTCGAGGCTGGATAACAGACCGTTCCCGGCCAACGAAAGGAAAAAGCCGGACTCAACGCTTGTTCCGAGGTGGATGCGATCCCTCCAAGGCCAGCAATCGACGCTTCCATTCCAGTCCCGCCGAGAATCCACCAAGGGTCCCACCCGCCGCCAGAACCCGATGGCACGGCACCAAGACCGGTATCGGATTCGCCCCGCACGCCTGCCCGATCGCCCGCGACGCCCCAGGACACCCCAGCGCCCGCGCCAAATCCGAATACTGCCGCGTCTCCCCAAGCGGAATCGTCTGGAGAGCCTTCCACACCCGACGCTGAAAATCCGTCGCCTTCCCCCAATCCAACGGCGGAAACACCCTCGGCCGCCTCCCCGCCAAAACTGTGTTCACCGCCTCCGTCGCCGCATCCAGCCAAAGCTCCTGTTCCCGATTGCCCTGCGACGCAACGTACGCCTTCGTGCGCCCGGGGAATTTGAGCGAAGCCAGCCCATGCTCGCTAAACACCGCCACGAAGGGTCCGAGGCTGGTAGGAATTTGAGCACAGAAAGGTTCACTCATTGCTATTTTGCTAGGAGAATTGAGTATGCCAAAGGTTGTATTGTCAATGCTCTTGGGTTGTTTCCCTTGAGTGAAACCCGCGGTTTGACTTTTCAGGCGGTACTCGCACCCTCTTCTCCCATGAAAAGCAGGCGGATCGCATGGCTCGCAGGCCTTGGTCTTGGACTCGGACTCTTAGCAGGATCAGCCGAAGCCGCCGAGGCACCGGCGACCTTCAAAGTCAGCGAACTGGCGTTCACCCGACCCAGTGCCTGGGAATGGGTCCCCAGCCAGTCCCCCATGCGCAAAGCCGTGCTCAAGGCCCCGAATTCCGCAGGGGAAGCTGGCGAAGTGATCTTCTTCCACTTTGGGGCCGGCAATGGTGGGGGAACCCAGGCGAACGTCGACCGATGGTTCCGCCAATTCAAGGAACCCAAGGAGCAGATCAAGGCGCGGACGGAGGAAGGCAAGGCCGGGAACAACAAGTTGACCTACGTCTTTGCCGAAGGAACCTATCTCAGCGGCATGCCAGGAGGACCGCAGACGCCCAAACCCGGCTTCTCACTGCTGGGCGCCATCATCGAGCATCCGTCAGGCAACATCTTCATCCGTTACACCGGGCCGAAGGCTCTGGTCGAATCGACGACCCAAGACTTCAAGAAACTCGTCGAGAGTGCCAAGCCGTAACCGCGACCGCGGCGGCGGCAGGACGCGTCCTTCACTACGGATCACCGATTGCGGAGAGAGGGGATGATCGATTCCCAGGAGTACGCCTCGCCCGTTTTTTCGCCCTTCGGGGGTATGGGTGGACCTGGGAAGCCGATCCCGTCCTTCCAAGTCTCTGCGTTCCCTGCGTTCTTTGTGGCACATCCCTCCCCGTCCGGTGCTCATGTCCGTCGCATTCACGTGGGCCTGGAGGCCTGCCCGTTTGGACTGAGGCCACAGGGAACGCAGAGAGCGCAGAGAGAACGAAACGAGAGAGGCCCGGTTCCTCCGAAGCGGCACGGACACTTCAGCGGCATTGCGAAGAGAAGCTCCATGGTGTCGAGCCGAAAAGACGGAGGAAGAATCGGGTCCTGAACGACGACATCAGCGAACGCACGATCCCGGATCCTGCAAATGCAGTCCGGGAAACCCAATTGCACCGTCGATGCACCGCGCCGGAGTTCGTGCCGGGTGCGCTCCATGAGCCAAAGCGCCCTTTTTGCTGCCAGAAGCCCCCTCTGATAACTCTGGCACGGTCCATGCCATCCACCCGATGTCATGATGCTCAACCGCCAAACACTGAAGACCGCCCTCTCGGCAGTCCTCCTCACAAGCGTCGGACTGGCCGCGACGGCTCAAAAGCAATCCCCCGTCCCATCCAAGGCGGATCCCTTCAAACTCGATATCGTGGCCCCCGTCATGATGGCGGGTTCCGACGACGCTTCTGCGACGTTCCAAGAGACCGTCCTTCCCTCAATCACGAAGTTCCTGAGCGCGGAACGCGGCGAGGGAAAACCGATGAGCGACCTCTCGGGTCTCCTGGACCCCAGCAAGTTGACGCTGAAGACGGCAGCGGGTGTCCGCGTCTACTTCATCGGCGAGGGCGCGAGCTTCGAAAATTCTCTCGGGTTCAACACCCTTGATGCGTTTAGCTTCGATAAAGATTCCGGCAAAAATCCAGGCAACGGCGGGAACGGGAAGTCCGATCTTCCGGAGGCCATTGGCGCTGATGGGTTGTTGATCTTCCCGAACGCCCCGAGTCCGGTGAGTTCCTACGATCCGGCCGCGAATGTGACCCGGACCAAGAGCGCGCCATTGCTCCCCGGTGACTTCGTGAACCTTGGAAAACTCGACGGCGACACCAGCCTCGACTTCTTCCTCATCGCCGACGGCGCGAACGGCGGGACGACGACCTACTCCACCGATTCCTCGCTGAACCCGGACGGGATCAACCACGTCGTCTCCTTTGCCT
>JBBQIU010000539.1:0-3556 GCA_038325245.1 Verrucomicrobiota bacterium | reverse complement strand
CTCTGGATCCACGATCTCGACCGGGGAACTTTGGAAGAAATCGCCACCCGTGATCGCCTCGCCGTCTTTTATACCCCGCAATTGCTCCTGAACGACGAACGACTGCTCGTGCAGGTCGTCCGCGACAAGGTCGGACAAGTGTTCAGCATGCGGCTCGACGGAAGCGATGCGCGGGAATTCACCCGGGCCGGCGAAGGATTGCCCTACGGTTTCAGCCTGAGTCCGGACGGCCAACACATCGCCTTTCACCTCGCCGGACCGCGCGGCTACGGAATCTGGACGTCCCGCACCGACGGTTCCCAGCGCACCCTCGTGGCCGAAGACGCGGAGCGCCTTTACTTCGGCCCCAGTTGGTCACCGGACGGCGCCTGGCTCGCCTTTCAGGACTGCCGATACCGGGAGGATCCCGGCCATGATTGGTCGGATCTCTGGGTCGCACGCCTCGACGGCTCAGACGCGCGGCAGCTTACACAGGGCCAGTCCCTGTGGTTTGGGGCCACCTATGGTGGGCCGGAGAACCGGGGGGGTGGTTCCAACATGCCCGTATGGACGACCGACGGCGGCGTGCTTGTCTCCCGCCGGCTCCCGGATTCCCGGGTGGCCTGGGAGTACCAACCTCAACGCCCCGACACGGACCACTTCAACCGCGACTGGAAGCCCGAACGCGCCCGTGGCGGCACCGAGATCTGCCGCGTGGAACCGGCAGATGGATCGATTCGACGTCTCACTCGGAGCGAGCCTCCCGTGTGGGATTTCCGGGGCGTTGAATCCCCGGACGCTCAATGGATCGCGTTCTGCCGCGCCGCCGTGGGGGACGCGCCAGCCCTCTGGGTCCGGGAGGCCGCGACTGGAAAAGAACGCCTCCTCACAAGGGGGTTGGACGACCGAGGCGCGGACCACCCCCGTTGGGTGCCACGGGCGGCCTGATACTCCTGGTCTCCTATTCTCCCGATAATCCGGAGGGGTGTCTGAGCTTGAGGTGCTCTCGCTTCGCTTTCGTCGGCATCCATCCCTTGCGTCAGGACGCGTCCTTCAATACGGATAACCGATTGCGGAGGAAGGAGATGATGGATTCCCAGAAGTACGCCTCGCCCGTTATTTCGCCCTTCGGTGGGATGGGTGGACCTGGGAAGGCGATCCCGTCCTTCCAAGTCTCTGCGTTCCCTGCGTTCTTTGTGGCAAATCCCTCCCTGTCCGGCGCTCATGTCCGTCGCATTCACGTGGGCCTGGAGGCCTGCCCGTTTGGACTTAAGCCACAGGGAACGCAGAGAAGGAACCTCGTTTTCGCCAAACACCTTCAGGTTCTGGACCTCTGATTCTCGAAGGGCGCATCCATCCCGGGCGTCCGGAGCGAGCCAAAAAGCTTTTCCTCACGCAGGAATTCGGGATTCTTCGTCGTCCCTGTGGGTGGCCCGCCCTGCCCGCTCCGGACCTTCTCAAACATGAAGCGAAAGACCTCGCTAACTCCGCTCCTCGCGCTCGCTTCGGCAGCGACTCTCCTCGCCAGTGGCGGCGTCCGAGCGGACGGCGCAGACCCGGCGGCGGAATCGGTCGCCTTCACGCGCGCGGATCAGGACCAGATTCACTGGGCCTTTAAGCCCCTGACTCGACCGGCCGCTTCGTCGCCCTCCGACCCGGCCTCCATTTCCTTCCAGGCTGCCAGCCTGGACGCGTTCGTGCGCGCACCCTTGAAGGCCAGGGGGTTTACCCCCAATCCGCCCGCCGCGCCCCGCGACCTGATCCGCCGCCTTCACTTCGACCTGATCGGCCTGCCTCCCACGCCTGAGGAGGTTGAATCGTTCGAAACGGATCCCTCGGAAGAACAGTACCGGAGACGGGTGGACGAGCTGTTGGCCCGGCCGCAATACGGCGAGCGCTGGGCGCGGCATTGGCTCGACCTCGCGCGGTATACGGAAAGCAGCGGCTTCGAGTACGATCGTCTGCGCGACAACGCCTGGCACTACCGCGACTACGTGATCCGCAGCTTCAACGAGGACAAGCCCTACGACCGCTTCATCCGCGAGCAGATCGCCGGGGACGTTCTCGAACCCGTCACGCGCGACGGCATTCTCGCCACCAGCCTGCTCGTCTGCGGGGCTTACGATCAGGCGGGAAATAGCCAGGCCAACGCCACCCAGCGCGCCATCACACGCGAAGAGGAACTCGAAGACCTCCTGAGCGTCGTCGGCCAGACCTTCCTTGGCCTCACGCTCAATTGCGCCCGCTGCCACGACCATAAGTTCGATCCCATTTCCCTGACCGAGTATTACCGCATCAAGTCGGTCTTCGACGGCATCCAGCATGGCGAACGCCCTATCGAGTCCACCGGGAGCGGGCCCGATGCCGTCGCGTACGCAGGCAAGCGCACCCAGCCAGCGCCGACCCAGCGCCTGAAACGCGGCGACGTGACCTCCCCCGATGGCATCGTGACGCCCGGAGCACTCTCGGTTCTGGGGCAGATTCCGCACGATTTTGGCCTCCCCGCCGATGCACCCGAAGCGCAACGCCGGATCCGATTCGCGGAATGGCTGTCGGATCCCCGGAATCCGTTGCCCGCGCGGGTCATGGCCAATCGCGTGTGGCAGCACCACTTCGGGCAGGGCCTTGTGGCAACACCCAGCGATTTCGGAACCAGCGGCGCGAAGCCCACCCACCCGGAACTCCTCGACTGGCTGGCCGTCCATCTCATCGACAGTGGGTGGAGCCTCAAGTCCCTCCATCGACTTATCGTGAACTCAGCGGCTTATCGGCAGTCGTCCGAATTCAACGCCGAAGCAGCAGCAATGGATGCGGACAACCAACTTCTCTGGCGTTACCCGCCACGGCGTCTCGAAGCCGAAACCCTGCGTGACGCCATGCTCGCGGTCAGCGGACGTTTGAATCCCCAAGTCGGTGGACCGAGTTTCCGACCCTTCACCACGACGGACTTCAACGCGACCTTCTACCATCCGTTCGACAAGGATGAACCGGAGTACAACCGCCGCACCGTGTACCGGATGAACGTCAATTCGGGAAAGGAACCGCTTCTCGACGCGTTCGACTGTCCCGATCCCTCCGTCAAGACGCCACGCCGCGCCACCACGACCACGCCCCTTCAGGCATTGGGGCTGATGAACGGAACGTTCACCCAGCGCCAGGCCCGCCTCCTCGCCGAGCGCGCCCAGTCCGCCGCGCGGGACGATCTGCCCGCCGCCATCCAGCGGGCCTACCGGATCGCCCTTGCCCGCCCACCCAGCGCCGCGGAATCCCAACGGGCCCTCAACGCGGCCCGCGAACGAGGTCTGGCGAGCGTCTGCTGGGTCCTCCTCAACTCCACCGAGTTTCTCTATGTCCGGTAACCGCCCCCACCTCCCCGGCACCCCGGACCCCCTGCCCCCGATTCTCTCGCGCCGGCATTTCCTCGCCGGATCCACCGGTGGATTGGGCGCCGTCGCCCTCGCCTGGCTCCTTCGGGCCGATCAGGCACGCTCCCAGCCCGCGGCGTTCGCTGGGTCCGCCATCACCCCGCACCTTGTTCCCAAGGCCAAACGCGTGGTCCAGGTGTTCTGTTGTGGCG
>JBBQIU010000538.1:0-3561 GCA_038325245.1 Verrucomicrobiota bacterium | reverse complement strand
ATCCCACCGCCTCCGCCTCCGCCCTCGAAGCGATCGCCGGCCTCAAAAGAGGAAACGGGGCGGGGGTAATTCCGACGCATAACGCGCCGGGTTGATGACGGGGCGGCGGGGCAGATAGGCTCGCTCCATGATTCCGCGGGCGCCCGTATGGTTTGTGACGGGGACGGACACCGGGGTGGGGAAGACGGTTTTCTCAACCCTCCTGGTGAGGCATTGGTTGGGGCGGGGAGTCGGGGTGAGGGCCGTGAAGCCCTTTTGCTCCGGCGGACGGTCGGACGCGCGCGCGCTGCTGGCGGCCCAGGGAGGCGGAGGCTCCCTGGATGACGTGAATCCGTGGCACTTCAAGGCGGCCTTGACCCCGCTCGTCGCGGCCCGGCGCGAGGCTCGGCGCATCCCGTTGAAGGACGTCCGGGCATTTCTCGATCGGGCGCGTCAGGGCTGCGAGGTCCTGGTGGTGGAGGGAGCCGGCGGATTGCTCAGTCCGCTCGGGGAGGGTTTCGATGCGCGGACACTGATTCGTGAGCTTCAGGCGACGCCGGTGGTGGTGGTGGCGAACCGGTTGGGCTGCCTGAGCCAGGCGTTGCTGGTGGTGGAAGCCCTTGGCGAGGACTGGCCTCGGGCGAAGCTGGTGCTGATGCAACCGAAGAGCCCGGGATTGGCGGCGAAGACCAACGGGGAAATCCTGAAGGAGAGACTGGGCGTGGACCGGGTGGTGGAGTTCCCTTGGCTCGCGAAGGGCGGGAGTGCGCGTCCGTCGAGGCGTTGGACCCAGGTGTTGGATCGTCTGATCGCTTGAACGGCCCAACCAAACGGTCGGGAACGTTGTCGGGCACAGGGTCGAAAAGGGCGCCCGCTGACGCTTCGCGGACGGGGTCTCAACCATGGCGAAGGAATTCCGCTTCCAGGGTGCCGGGGAGACTTCCCATTCTCGGCGCGTGTTGACACCCATTCGGTCGGTTCACTTCACGGGCGTGTGCGGGACGGCGATGGCCTCGGTCGCGGCGGGGCTGAAGGAGCGCGGTTACACGGTCACGGGTTCCGACAACAACGTCTACCCGCCGATGTCGACGTTCCTGGCCGATCGAGGCATCGAGGTGATGAACGGGTATGCCGAGTCGAATCTGGCGGGGGAGCCGGATCTCGTGGTGATCGGCAACGCGATCTCCAGGGGCAATCCGGAGGCGGAAACGGTGCTGGAACGGAAGATGCGTTACTGTTCACTGCCCGAGCTGCTGAAGGATTTGTTTCTTCCAGGAAAACGTTCCCTGGTGGTGACGGGAACCCACGGCAAGACGACCACGACGGCGCTGTTGACCTGGGTGTTCGAACATAACGGCGCGCACCCCAGTTTCCTGATCGGCGGAATTCCCGAGAACCTGGGACAGGGCGCGCGGTTTACGGACAGCGAGTGGTTCATCCTGGAAGGGGACGAATACGACACGGCGTTCTTCGACAAGCGGAGCAAGTTCGTTCACTACCGTCCGGAGGTGGCGGTGGTGAACAACCTCGAGATGGATCACGCCGACATCTTCGATGGCGTTCCTTCGATTCAGCGGTCGTTCAGCCAGTTCATCCGGTTGATACCCAGGAACGGCCTGCTGCTGGCGAACGGCGACGACGCGAACGTCGCGCCGCTGCTGGCGGAGGCGAAGCATTACCCGGCCAAACGATTCGGCTTGGGCGAACAGAACGATTTCCGCGCCACCGCGGTTCAACTCGATGCCGAGACGTCCCGGTTCCGGCTGGGCTCGACGGAGTTCACGATTCCCCTGGTTGGGGAGTTCAATGTTCGCAATGCCCTTGCGGTGACGGTGTGCGCCCGGCATTGCGGATTCACCGACGCCCGGATTCAGGCGGCGTTCGACACCTTCCGCAGTGTGAAGCGCCGGATGGAACTTCGGGGCGAACCCCGCGGCATCGCCGTGGTGGATGACTTTGGGCATCACCCCACGGCGGTGCGTGAGACCATGCGGGCGTTAAGGGTGCGGTTTCGGGGCCGCCGACTCTGGGCGGTGTTCGAGCCTCGATCGAACACGACGCGGCGGAACGTGTTTCAGGACGAACTGGCCGACGCATTGGAATGCGCCGACGAGGTGGTGGTGGCCGAGGTGGCGCGGCTCGAACAACTGCCCGTGGAGCAAAGGCTGAATCCCGAAAAGCTGATCGCCGACCTGCGCCTTCGGGGGCGCGATGCGGCGTACCTGCCCACGGTGGAATCGATCATCGACCACCTGGCGTCGCGGACCCGTGTGGGCGACGTGATTTGCGTGTTCAGCAACGGCGGCTTCGGGGGGATTCACGCGAAACTCCTCTCGCGATTGGAACGAGGGGAGGAGGCGCCGGGGGGCCATGCGGGTTGAGTTCGGCCCGATCCAGGCGGGCTTTCCTTCGCAATCCACGCGGCTTCGCGCGAGGCAAGGGGAGGGTGTCGCGCGAATACGCGAAGCTCGCGAAGGGGAGACGATGAGGAAGGGAGGGGTTGTGGAACCCGACGAATGGGCGGTGAAGGGCATGAAATGAGCTTGCCCGGGCTTTCCCTCGCGATCTTCGCGGCTTCGCGCGATGAAAAGTCTGGGGGTCGCGCAAGGCCATTGGATCTCAATTGAATCCAAACCCCCTCTCCCCTTTCTCCTTCCCGCGAGCGACGCGCCTTCACGGGTCAGGGGATGACGAGGATCTCCGTCCGGAGTCGTCCCACGCCGGCCTCCGGAAGACGCGGGTCGAGAGATCCCGTCACCGCGCTTTCGCGCGCTGCGTGGGAGTCGGCGAAAAGGACCTGAGCGCGTTCCTGATGGCGGAAATGGACGGTGGGTTCCCGGGAGCTGAGGTAGTAAAATTCCTCGAGCAGGGGATGGTCGGGCGAGGCTGGGGGTTGAAAATCATTCACCTGTGCAGCGTCTGCGAGCACTGCGAGTTCGGCAGGGCAAGGGGTGGACTGGGGCCGGATGGGCGGCTGACCGTCCGGCGGGGAGAGGGCGAGATTGTAGCCGTACCCAAACGCACCCCCCGCGGCCTTGGGTTTGAAATCCAGGGCGCTTGTCCGAAGGGCCGGGCACACCCCGATGTCGCGCGTCGCGAGGTAAGGCCAGAGGGCGCCGATGGTGGGGTCGAAGACTCGGTCTCCCTCGGCACCGCTCCCCAGCCATCCGAACCAGTAGACCACGCCGTGATTCGTCGGAGCGCCACGGTATCGAAATGTCTCTCCGTCGTGGTCGTCCCAATAGAGCTGGCTGGCGATTCCCAATTGCCTCAGGTGCCCGAGACACTTTGTGTCGCGTGCCCGCTGGCTGGCGCGGGAGAGGGAAGGGAGGATCAGCGACGCAAGGACGCCCACGATGGCGACCACGACAAGGAGTTCGATGAGGGTGAACGCAACGGATTGCCGCCGGGCGCGTCGATTCCGGCGGGGGTGGCCGCGTGTGCTGACGCTCTCTGCGGGACGCAGGCATGGAATTGCGAGCGTCATGGACGGTCCAGGCGGACACGGTAGAAGGCGGCGACGGCCGGCGGGTCTGGATCCGAGAAGGACCAGCGGCCCTCGGCGTTCCCTGGATTGAGGGT
>JBBQIU010000537.1:0-3566 GCA_038325245.1 Verrucomicrobiota bacterium | reverse complement strand
TGTGGCAAATCCCTCCCCGTCCGGCGCTCATGTCCGTCGCATTCACGTGGGCCTGGAGGCCTGCCCGTTTGGACTTAGGCCACAGGGAACGCAGAGAGCGCAGAGAGCAAACCTAGTTTTCGCCAAACTCCTTCAGGTTCTGGACCTCTGATTCTCGAAGGGCGCGTCCTGTGCGACCCACGTCTTTGGCTTTTCGAGGTTGCGCCTTCGGCACAATCGCGGAGAAATGCGTAAGTCCCATGATGCGCCTCTTCCTTCTTACAATCCTGGTATTTTGCGTTACCGATCTCCCGGTGTATTCGCAAGCCCCTACCGCGACGCCCGCCACGACCAACTCCGCGCCCCGTCGCCCCCAGGGCCCGCCACCCGTCCGCTCCGCCGAGGTCGACGAAGACCGGCGCGTCACGTTCCGACTCCGCGCCCCCAGAGCCACCGAGGTCTACGTTAACGGCCAATGGCCCAACGGTCGCGCCGCCATGACCCGGGACACGAACGACGTTTGGAGCGTCACCGTCGGCCCGGTGGAATCCGGGGTTTGGGAATACAGCCTCCAAATGGACGGCGTCAGCATGATCGACCCCGCGAATCCCGCCATCAAACCCATGCGTGAACCGCGCACGAGCATCCTTCACCTCCCGGGGCAACCCCCGCTCGTCCATGATTTCCGCGACGTCCCCCATGGCGTCGTCCGGCAGCACACCTACCGCTCCCAAGCTCTCAACCGGCTCCGCGATCTCGCCGTCTATACCCCGCCGGGTTACGACCAGCGTCCCGATTCACGCTATCCGGTCCTCGTGCTCCAACACGGTTCCGGCGACAACCAGGCGACCTGGGTCGCGCACGGTAAGGCGCATTGGATTCTCGACAACCTCATCGCCCAGGGCCGTGCGCGTCCGATGATCGTCGTGATGCTCGACGGCCACGCCGCCGTTGCTTCCGCCGCCGGAGGTCCGCAGAACAACACGACCCTCTTCGAACGAGACCTCCTCGAAGATGTTTTGCCGTTCATCGAAGCCGCCTATCGGGTTGAACCTGGCCCCGAGAACCGCGGCATCGTCGGCCTCAGCATGGGGGGGGGCCAGTCCCTCACCATCGGCCTGAAGCACGCCGACCACTTCGCCTGGGTCGGTGGCTTCAGCGCCTCCGTTCCCTCGCAGGAAGCCGTCGCCGCCGCCCTTGCCGATGCCGCCTCCACCAACTCCCGGCTGAAGCTCCTTTGGATTGCCTGCGGCAAGGATGATTTCCTCCTGAGACGCAACGAGGACTTCATCGCCGTGCTCAAGGAGAAGGAGATCCGTCACGAATGGCGACTCACCGAGGGCAACCACAGCTGGCCCGTCTGGCGAACGTACTTCGCCGAATTCACACCCCTCCTCTTCCAACCCTGATCCCCCTTGCCATCCCTGTCGCTCATGAGGTCTTTTCACCTGCTCCTGCGCGTTGTCGCGCGAATTGTCCTTCCTCTGGCCCTCGCGGGCGCCGCAACGGCGATCGCCAAGAACATCACCCTCCTGAACGTGTCGTATGACCCGACCCGCGAACTTTACGCGGAATTCAACGAGGCGTTCGCCAAGCATTGGAAGGCCAAGACGGGCGACACGGTGAGGATTCAGCAATCGCACGGCGGCTCGGGGAAACAGGCGCGCGGCGTCATCGATGGCCTGCGGGCCGATGTCGTGACCCTCGCCCTCGCTTACGACATCGACGCGATCGCCAAGATCAGCGCGCAACTTCCGAAGGACTGGCAGAAACGCCTTCCGCACAACAGCTCCCCCTACACGTCCACGATCGTCTTCCTCGTTCGGAAGGGGAACCCCAAGGGCATTCGAGATTGGGACGATCTCGTTCGCGACGGCATCTCGGTGATCACGCCCAATCCCAAGACGTCCGGAGGCGCCCGATGGAACTACCTCGCGGCCTGGGCCTGGGCCGCGAAGGAGTTCGGAGGCGACGAAGCCCGCGTGAAGGCCTACATCACCCGCCTTTACCGCAACGTCCCCGTCCTCGACACCGGCGCCCGGGGATCTACCACGACCTTCGTGCAACGCCAGATCGGGGATGTCCTGATCTCCTGGGAAAACGAAGCCTACCTGGCCCTCAAGGAGTTCGCGTCAGACCAACTTCAGATCGTCACCCCGTCCCTCAGCATCCTCGCCGAACCCCCGGTCGCGTGGGTCGACCAAAACGTGAAGCGACGGGGAACCGAAACCGTCGCCAAGGCCTATTTGGAATACCTGTACTCGCCGGAGGGTCAGGAAATCGGCGGTCGCCACTTCTACCGGCCCCGGCTTCCCGAGATCGCCTCCAAGCTCAAAGACCGCTTTCCCGACGTCCAGATGGTCACCATCGACGAGGCTTTCGGAGGGTGGGCCAAGGCGCAGCCGTTGCATTTCGGCGAGGGCGGCTTGTTCGACCAGTTCCTGAGGCCTTAGAGCCTGCGATTCCACAATCAGCGAATCGCAAACGGGAGGGTGACGACGGAATGGCTGAGCCGCCGTTGAACGCCCTCGAAGAGATCGATTTCGAAGGCTTTGCCAGGATTGTTGCCCGCCAGATCTTCCAAGGCGCTGCCTATTCCCAGCAGATAGTCCCCAGCCGCCCACGGCGCCGCGGGGATGAAGAGCCACTGTCGCTCCTCGGCGGCTAACTCCACCCTCCCGGGAACCGCCTCCACCGGCCCTCCGGAAACTCTCAACAGTCGCCGGGCCAGCGCGTCATCCAGCGGTTCCGGAAACAGAACCGTGAGCGCCTCGCGGCTCCCCAAAATGCGGTGCATGAATCTTCCAGCGCCTGGGATCGGGCGGCTCCCGATCCGGCGGACCCACCTCGAAGGTCTTCTCGAAGGAGGCCTTCAGCGGTTGCCCTTCGGCGTCACGCCATGCCTGGTCGATCACCAGCGTGTAGCGGCGGCCCGCCTCCAATGACGGCCCCACTTCTTCCAGTGGCTGCACGCCTCGCTTGATGCGGCAATTAGGCGGTTCCCTGGTTAAATCACTTGTAGGAGGCGGTTTGCGTAAGTAGCAACGGGGCCGCGGGAAACCGGATCCCTCAGCTCCAAAAATCCATCGACTTTCGATTCATGAAAAAATTCATCGCAACGCTGGCAGCCGTTCAACTCGCCTTCGTGGCCCCAGCCGCCATCGTGACCTACACCCTGAGCGGCATCGGTGAAGTTGGAACCTTGGCCTCCGGATCGTTCTCCTTCGACACAACGACCATCGGAGCAGGCTACGAGAGCGCGGACGCATTGGTTGATCTGCTTTCGTTCAACGTCACCCTGACCGACATCGCGGGGTCGGTAGAAACGACAAGCTTCTCCAAAGCCGATCCTTACCCGGAAGGAGGGTTCAGGCTCACCACGGATGGAACCGGGGCGGTCAGCAGCATCTCCCCGGGATTCGACGCGAACCCGGGAGGCTGGAGTCTGTCGGCATTGGAAGAGCCCATTTCAACCTCCACGCTGAACGGTACGGAATTCAACGACAGCATCACCTGGTCGTTCGCCGCGGTGCCGGAATTGGGCGCCACAGTTCCCTTGGCCGCTGCCGCTCTGGCGGGGCTTGCCC
>JBBQIU010000536.1:0-3569 GCA_038325245.1 Verrucomicrobiota bacterium | reverse complement strand
CCCTCACCGTCGCCGTCTCCGGCGTCCAACTTGTCTCGCCATGCATCGCGGCCGAACCCGCCCCGGCATCCCTTCCGCGAAGCACACCCGAAGCCCAGGGCGTTGCGTCGTCCACAGTGCTCGCATTCGTCAACGCCCTGGACCGGATTGAGCACGTCCACAGCGTCATGCTCCTGCGCCACGGCCGGGTCATCGCGGAGGGTTGGTGGAGCCCCTACGACGCCTCCAGCAACCACGAACTCTATTCGCTGAGCAAGAGCTTCACGTCCACCGCCGTGGGCTTCGCCGTCGCGGAGGGACACCTCAGCGTCGATGACGAGGTCCTGAAGTTTTTTCCCGACGACGCCCCGCCGGAACCGAGCGCCCATTTGAAGGCGATGCGCGTTCGTGACCTCCTCACCATGTCCACCGGGCATCAGGATGAAACGTCCTCCGCGCCCGGCCAGGTATCCGCCAGGACGTTCCTGGCCCATCCCGTCCCCCACAAGCCGGGAACCCATTTCCGATACAATACCCCCGCCACCTTCATGCTCTCGGCGATCGTGCAGAAGCAGACGGGACTGACGGTGTTGGACTACCTTCGCCCGCGCCTGTTCGAACCCCTCGGAATCGAGCAACCGGTCTGGAACACGAACTTCCAAGGCATCTCCCTCGGCGGCTACGGTCTCCGCGTTCGGACGGAAGACATCGCCCTCTTCGGCCAGCTCTATCTCCAGGAGGGACGCTGGGAGGGAAAGGAACTTCTCCCCAGTTCATGGACCCAGCAGGCCACGGCCCGGCAGATGTCCAACGGAAGCAACCCCAGGAGCGACTGGGACCAGGGATACGGCTTTCAGTTCTGGTGTTGCCGGAATGGAGCCTACCGCGGCGACGGCGCCTTCGGGCAGTACTGCGTGGTCTTCCCCGCGCAGGACGCGGTCCTCGCCATCACCAGCGGGCTCAAAGACATGCAGTCCGTTCTGGACGTCGTCGCCGACACTCTCCTCCCCGGTTTTCAGCCCCGACAACTCCCGGCGGACGCGAGCACCTGCAAGCAACTCGAAAGCCGACTCGCCTCCCTCTCCATCCCCACTCCGGAAGGCGCTGCTTCAATGGACTCCTCCACCCCCTTCCAGAATCGAACCTTCGCCTTTCCCTCCAACGAGCAGAAGCTGGAGTCCTTCTCCCTGCAAACGAACCCCGACGGCAAGGGGTGGTTCCTGGTCCAACGCATGGGGGGCATCGAGTCCCGGATCGCCTGCGGGCACCGCGAATGGCGCATGGGCCGCGGCCCGTTCGGCTCCTATGCCGATGAACCCCTCGCGGCGAGCGGCGCCTGGACCGGCGACAACACATTCGTCGCGAAGATTTGCGCCCGTGAAACCCCGTTCATCGCCACCTTGAACCTCGTTTTCAACACCGACCAGGTCACCCTCGATTTCTCGACAAATGTAGGGTTCGGCCCGAACCGACCGACACAACTCGTCGGACGAGCGGAACGACCTCTGGCCAAGCCCTGATCCCGCTCCCATCGGCGTTCACGTCCGATTTGAAGGACTACGACCACCTGGGGCGTCACGGTTCCCGGGCCGCGTCCGTCGCGCCGGCGAACTTGAGGCCCAGCACCCCCGCGACGATCAAACCCAGGCAAACGACGCGGAGCATCGCACGGGATTCGCCCAGCCAGATCATCCCAATGGTCGCTGTCCCTGCGGCGCCAATCCCGGTCCAGACGGCATAGCCGGTACCCACCGGAATCGTTTTCAAGGCCTGCGACAGGAAGGCAAAACTCGCTACCATGGCGACGATTGTGGCGACGCTCGGCCACAGTCGCGTGAACCCGACGGTGTACTTCAACCCAACGGCCCAGCCCACCTCAAGGAGGCCGGCAACAAACAGGAATAACCACGCCATGGGCGGGGAGCATGCCGGCACAGCGTCCGGACGCAAAGCAGACGAACGGGCGCCGCGTTGCACCGAACTCACGGCAACGTTCGAATCGTCGCCTCGCCCGTGAACGCCTTTCGCATGGGAATGAAGTCGATCAGCATCCCGCCCGGCAGGACGTGTCGCACCGTCTCATCCCCCTCGTAACCGCACTGGCGATACAGCCGATGCCCTGGGAGCGTCGCCACAAGCTCCGCACGAAGAAATCCCTCAGCCTTGGCCGCCGCCTCACACCGGGCGAGGACAGCACGCCCGATCCCCCGCCGGGACCACTCCGGCAACACGAAAAACGCCCGGATTCGTGCGGCGTCCTTTGCGGGATCCAGAAGCGCCGGGTCGCGATTCGCCTGACGGTCGCTTCCGAAATAGGTTCCGCGCCGGCTCCATCCGCCGCAGGCCAGCACGCCGTCGTTCGATTCCACGGCGAAGTACGTGCCGTCGAGGATCAGTTGGGAATCCACTCCCCATGCGGTTCCCAGTGCGGCCTCCACCTGTTCCGGCGTGTAGTGTGGACTCCCCAATCCACGGGCGGATGCGGCAATCACGTTTTCCAGGATTGGAATGTCAGCCAGTTGAGCAGGGCGAATGGAAAACATGGGAAACAATTCAGGGTAAGCGAACCTGGAAGCCGAAGCCGATACCGCCAAGCCGAATTGTGACAACAGTTCGGTCTAGTCCCGGAAATTCACAAAGCTCAGAGCCACGGGAAAATCGTGGGCTCGCACCGCCTCGATCACGCTCTGCAAATCGTCCCGGTTCTTGCCCGTCACCCGGACTTCGTCGCCCTGGATCTGGACGGTGACCTTCAGCTTGAGATCGCGGATGAAGGCGCTGACGTCCTTCGCCACGGCCGATTCCAACCCCTGCTTGATCTTGATCAGTTGCCGCGCGTGCCCGAGTGGTGAGATCTCCGGGTCCTGCCGATCCACGCTCTTCAGGCTGATGTTCCGCTTCGCGATCTTCCCAATCACGATCTCATCCAGCGCCTTGATCTTGAACGCATCCTGTGCCGTCAGGCGGATCTCGTCCTTTTCCAGAACGATCTCGGCCGGACTGCCCTTGAAGTCGAAGCGGTTTGCCAACTCCTTCTTCGCCTGGTTCACCGCGTTCTCGATCTCCATCGAATTCACCCGCGAAACAATGTCGAAACTTGGCATGCCCCGGAGCCTAGGCAGGAACGCCGTTGAGTTGAATCCTGGAAAGGTCGTGTCCCTCTGTTCGATGCCCCCAGTCCCAAATCACCTGTCCCTCTGTTCGATGCCCTTGATATTAACAAAACGAAACTTGTGTTTCGTTTTGTTAATATCAATCTGTCGATCGATCTTCGTTTTAAGATGGCTAACGACAGTTCATCTCGCGCATTCGAGGGACTGGACGACGAGGACATCGCCTTCATCAAGCGGTTCATCCTCGCCTCCGGATCCCTTAAGGAACTCGCCGCCACTTACGGCGTCTCCTATCCCACCGTCCGCCTTCGCCTGGACAGATTGATCCAGAAGTTCCGGATCCTTGACGAATTCCGGGACGAGGACGCCTACGAGCGCCTCCTGCGAGTTCAGTTCGCCGAGGGACGGTTTGATGCGACGACGTTCAAGCATCTCCTCTCCGCCTACCAGGAACAGAAAGGCCGTTCATGAAACACC
>JBBQIU010000535.1:0-3570 GCA_038325245.1 Verrucomicrobiota bacterium | reverse complement strand
CTGGCAACCCCACGCCCCCCCAGCTTGGCGCGAACGCGCCCTCCAACAGTCCGGAGCCGTCCAGCTCGACTGCCCACCGCTGGGCCCCCTTGCCACCATCCTCCGGCCCTACCAAAAACACGGCGTCGCCTGGCTCGCCTTCCTCCGTCAGCACGGGTTCGGCGGCATCCTCGCCGACGAAATGGGCCTCGGAAAAACCCTCCAGACCCTCGCACTCCTCGCCTCAACACGCGATGCGACGCCCGGCAAACTCGCTTCCGCTTCCCAACGCGCCCCGAACCTCGTCGTCTGCCCCACTTCCCTCGTCTTCAACTGGGTCGCCGAAGCCGCCCGCTTCGTCCCCCAGCTTCGCGTCATCGCCCTCCATGGCGTCGGCCGGCTGTCCCGCTTCGCCGAGATCTCCGGTAGCGACCTCGTCGTCACCAGCTACGCCCTCGTCCGCCGCGACCTCGAGAAATACCGCGCCATCGAGTTCGACACCGTCATCCTCGACGAAGCCCAGCACATCAAGAATCGGCAAACCCAGAACGCCCAGTCCGTGAAGGCGATCCGTTCCCGCCACCGCCTCGTCCTCACCGGTACGCCCCTCGAGAATTCCGTGCTCGATCTCTGGAGCATCTTCGACTTCCTCATGCCCGGATATCTCGGCAACGCCCAGGATTTCCGCGATCGCTATGAGGTCCCCATCGCCCGGGAAAAAAGCGCCGAATCCCAGGGCCGGCTCGCGCGCCGCATCAAACCGTTTCTCCTTCGCCGCCTCAAACGCGACGTCGCCCCAGAGCTTCCCGCGCGCATCGACCAGGTCGTCTGGTGCGATCTCGCCGAAGATCAGGCCCGCGTTTACCATCAACTTCTCGAAGCCACCCGCCGCGAAGTCACGGTCGCTGTCGGCGCCCAGGGACTCGCCCAGTCCCGCATGCTCGTCCTGACCGCCATCCTCCGGCTCCGCCAGGCCTGCTGCGACCTCCGCCTCCTCGGCGTCGAAGAGCCCACGCCCGAACCTGCCGAAGGCCCCCCCATCCCAGGGCCGTTCTCGCCACCCCGCGAAACGGAAACCGCTACGAGCGGCATCCCCCCACGACCCGTTGACGCCACGTCCGCCATTCCCGCCAAACGGGCGCGGGATTCTGGAACCGCAACGTCCGGCAAGCTCGAGGCCTTCGCCGAACTGCTCGAGGAGGCCCTCGACGGCGGCCATCGGGTGCTCGTGTTCAGCCAGTTCACCCGCCTTCTGGCCCTGCTCAAGGAGAGCCTCGCCGCCGAGGATATCCCTTTCTGCTACCTGGACGGTTCCACCCGTGACCGTCAGGGCGAGGTGGCCCGCTTTCAACAAAGCGCTGGCATTCCCGTATTTCTCATCAGCCTCAAGGCTGGCGGTGTCGGCCTCAACCTCACCGCCGCCGATACCGTCGTGCACCTCGATCCGTGGTGGAATCCCGCCGTGGAAGATCAGGCCACCGACCGCGCCCACCGGATAGGCCAGACCCGCGTAGTCACCAGCTACAAGCTGATCACCCGCGGCACCATCGAGGAGAAGATTCTCGCCCTCCAACAGCGCAAGCGCGACATCCTCGAGGGAATCCTCACCGGCGAGGAACAACTCACGCAGTCATTATCGTGGGATGAGATTCAGGACCTGCTGTCGTAGGCAAAGTGGTGGCTAATAATCCTAATCCTCCTCAGCCACCCTACCCATGAACCGACCAATCCCAGCTCCCTCTCCCGCCAGAGCGAAGCGCAGGTGGGAGAGGGTGGTTCCGCGCATGCGGAACCCTGGGGATTGGCCATTTTTCTGGTCTGGAATTCCAACGGGATTCCGTACCGAAGCCCAGGGTTGGACCGCGAAGCGGGCCTACCCTGGGTAAAGCGAAGTTAAATGCCACCAACCCCAACGGGGTTGCGCCACCTCGACGCAACCCCGTTGGGGTTGTGGGTGATTCGGCGATCCCACCCAGGGTAGCTCGTTCCTCGCAACCCTGGGCTTTGGGACGCAATCCCTTCGGGATTGGGAAAGGAACGAACAGAGGGACAGGTGATTTGTACGCTTCTTCCGACACCCCCCTTCTCTTCCTTCGCGCCTTCGCGCGCGTCATGCCTTGGATCTTCCACGTCCACCCATCCCTCCGAAGGGCGAAAAAACGGGCGAGGCGTACTCCTTGGAATCCATCATCCCATTCCTCCGCAATCGGTTATGCGTATTGAAGGACGCGTCCTGTCGGCTTCCTTTATTGCCGGCCAGCGCGCCTCGAATTCGCAGCCCTTTCCGACATCGCTGCGCACGGATATGTTCCCGCCGCTGGATTCCACCATCGACTTCACAATCGCGAGGCCCAGCCCCGTTCCGCCCCCCTGCCTCGAACGTCCGGCGTCCACCCGGTAGAATCGGTCGAAGATCCTTGGCTGGTGTTCCGGGGAAATCCCGATCCCATGGTCCGCCACCCGAAGCACTGCCGTGCCGACGTCCTCGAAAACGCTCACTTCGACGTGTTCGCCCGAGGGTGAATGGCGGATCGCATTGTCGACCAGATTCATCACGATACGGCCCAGCGACGGGTCGTCGAGCGGTACGCAGACCGTAGAGGTGGCGTCCACGGCCAACTCCACGTTCCGTTCCGAGGCCCGCGCGTGAAGGCGTTCGCAGACCTCCCTCGCGGCCCGACCGAGATCGCCCGGCGGCCCTGCCGGATGGCCGGTTCCGGAATCGCATCGCGCCAGGACGAGAAGCCCGTCCACCAGCCGGCTCAGTGACTCGATCTCCTCGCGGCAACTCTCCAGGGTCTGGCGATATTCCGACGGCGGACGGTCCTTTCTGAGGGCCACCTCGATCTCGCCCCTCAGAATCGTCAGCGGCGTCCGAAGTTCATGGGAGGCGTCGGCAACGAAGCGTTGCTGGACCGATTGCATACCTTCCAGCCGGTCCAGCAATGAGTTGAATGCCACCACGAGGGGCGCGACCTCCGGAACATTCGGCGGTGCCACGATCCGTTGACGCGCCAGGTTCCGCGGATCAACCGCTTCTGCGGCCTGCCCCATCAGGCCCAGCGGGGCGAACCATTGTCCGGCCAGGTGCATGGCCGCCAAACCGCCCGCCGCCAGCACCGTCACACTCCCCGCCATCACCCATCCGACAAAGCGCCAGGTCTCCTCGATCCGATCCCCGATCGGCACGCCCATCTGCGCATACCCGTGCGAAGGACGATTCAGGTTCGCCCGCGCCGCCACCGTCGCCATCCGGAAGCGCTCCCCGTTCGCCGCCCGCACATCCTCGAGCAGCCATCCCTGCGTGTGGAGGATCTCCCGCCGAACCCGGTCCGTGGGTTCGATCGGCGATTCCATCTTCGGCGACCGGTACGCGACGTTCCAATTCGTGTCGAAGGTCTGTCCCATGATCCGGTAACGACGGCCCTCCCAATTGCGGGGATCGTTGTCGAGCCAGGCAGGATTCGTGGAATTCATCATCGCCGCCAGGATGATGCACTTGTCCAGGACCAGTTGATCCACCTCCGTCTTCACGCGGTCCCGAATCACGAGAAACATCGCCCAGCAGAAGGCCACCAGCACAAGGCCCAG
>JBBQIU010000534.1:0-3572 GCA_038325245.1 Verrucomicrobiota bacterium | reverse complement strand
CGGCTCCGGCACGAACCAGTTCGACGACGCGCCGGTAATTGGACCCCGCATGGATCTGGGTCCCCATCTGCGTGGCGACGCGGGCCTTCCGGGCGGCTTCGCGGATCACCCGCGCCTCCCAGATGGAGTGGGTCAGCGGCTTTTCGCAGTAAACGTGTTTGCGAAGTTGAAGGGCGGGGAGGGTCGCGAAGGCGTGGGTGTGTTCGGCGGTGCTGACGACGACCGCATCGATTCCCGATGGGTCATCGTAGAGCTTTCGGAAATCCACGAACTTGCGTGCCCGGGGATGGTTACGGGCGGCCGCATCGAGGTTGCGCTCGTTCACATCGCACAGGGCCACGATATTTTCGCCGGAGACCTCGCCGAGATTGCCTGCGCCGCGGCCGCCACAGCCGATGACAGCGATGTTGAGGCGTTCGTTGGGGGAGGCGGCGTGGAGAAACGCGGGCGCGACGGAGGCGGTGAGCATTCCGGCAAGGAACCCGCGGCGTGAAAGCCGGGGGTGGGGATGAATCGAGGGCATGGGCGAGACGGTAAAGGGTATGGACGGCGGGATAAAGAGGGACCTTCATTGGAAGGGGGCACGGGATAGGGAGTGGGTCAAAATTTCCTGAAAATATTGGTTGCCTTCGGCCTTATTTTGGCGAAAGTCAGACCCGCCCGTTCGGACAGCTTATCGATTCCTAGCTCTGGTAAATCTTCAGGTGAACCTCGTTCGTTCAGTGATGATTCGAAACCCGGAAGTCGGGAACAGTCAGGAAAGAGGAGAGTGATTCGATTCTCGGGCGGCAAGAACATCACATGAGTACGAAACTGTACGTAGGAAATCTGTCCTACAACACCACTGAAAACGACCTGCACGACGCGTTTGCCGCGCATGGTACCGTGGTCGAAGCAAACCTGATGGTGGACCGCGAGAGCGGCCGCCCCCGGGGATTTGGATTTGTCACGATGAGCACGCCGGAGGAGGCCCAGAAGGGGATCGAATCGATGCACGGCGCCTCTTTGGATGGTCGTCCGCTGACGGTAAACCTCGCCCGCCCGCGTGAAGAGCGTCCTCCGGGTGGCGGTGGCGCTCGGGGCTTCAGCGGCGGTGGTGGTGGTGGTGGCGGACGTGGTTACGGCGGCGGCAGTGGCGGCAGTGGCGGCGGTGGTGGCGGTGGCGGTGGCGGCGGCGGCCGGGATCGTGGGGGTCGCGGCGGCGGTCGGGATCGCTACTAACAACCTCAAGCTGGAGTTGTCTTTCGCGGCGTGGCACGGCATGGTCCGGCCACGCCTTTCTTTTACTAGGGAGGGCGTTCGTCCACCGGTCCGCGGACGCCTGAGTGGGAGTCGAGACCGGGAGTCTTTCACGGAGCGGTCATGGAAGATCACATCACGGTAGAGGGGCGGATTGTCACGGTACTCCCCGGAACGATGTTCCGGGTGCAAGTGGCCAATCACCACAAGGTCCTGGCGGTCATCTCGGGAAAGATGCGCAAGTGATGGGTCCGTCTCACGGCGGGTGATCGGGTGCGTATGGAGATGTCCCCGTACGACCTTGGCAAAGCCCGCATTGTTTGGCGGGTTGGCTGATCGAGTGGCGCCTCGCGGTGGGGGTTCGCCGGAGGGGGTGGAGAGCGGTGGTTCACGACGGGGTTACCGGCGGTTTGTCGGAGGCCCTGCATCGGTGCCCAATGCGGGGAGTGCGGGGGTTCCAGGAAGCAGATTTATGAAAGATGCACCTCGAATCCTGACAACGACGGTCGGCTCGTACCCGATGCCGGACTGGTTTGCAGCGTCGCCAGGTGAAGAGGCCCTTGTGGACGCGACGCGCGTGGTTTTCGGGATTCAACGCCAGGCGGGCGTTGATCTTCCGACGGATGGCGAGCTGTATCGCTTCGACGCCAATCATCCGGATACGAATGGGATGATTGAGTATTTCGTGCGTCGGTTGGGAGGGGTGCGTTGCGACATCGGGCGGCGCGATGCGGTGGCGTTTCAATCCCGGCTCGAGATGCGGTTTCGGCGGCGCCCGGCCGGCGTGGTGACCGGGCCGCTGACGGAGGGGTGGCTGGACCTCCCCGCAGATTGTCTTCGTGCGTCGACCGTTGCGGGCGGTCCTTTCAAGTTCACGATGACGAGTCCGTACATGCTGGCGCGGACGCTATTGGACGAGCATTACGGAAGCCTGGAGACGCTGACGCTGGCATTGGCGGACGTGTTGGCGCGGCAGGTCGGGGAGCTCAACTGCGCGTGCCTCCAGGTTGATGAGGCCAATGTGCCTGGCAATCCCGTGGACGCCCCTTTGGCTGCAGCGGCGATCAACCGGATTCTGGATGCCACGAAGGTGGAGCGGGCGGTGCATTTTTGTTTCGGGAATTACGGTGGCCAGACGATTCAATCGGGGACGTGGTCGACTCTGATTTCCTTCCTGAACTCCCTGCATGCGGATCATCTGGTGTTGGAAATGGCGCATCGTCCGGCGAGCGATCTCGATGTTCTGAAAGGTATCGGATCCCACCTCGGCATCGGGCTCGGTGTGGTGGATATCAAGGTCAACCACGTGGAGACACCCGAGGAGATTGCCCGGGCGATCGAACGGGCGGAACGGGTTCTGGGTGTTGGGAGGGTTCGCTACATCCATCCCGACTGCGGATTCTGGATGCTCAAGCGCAGTGTGGCGGACCGAAAGACCGCCGCCCTGGCGAAGGGTCGTGATCTGTATCTGGGGAGACCGTGATCCGGAACGATTCGTTGGCTCAGACAGGCTCTCAGACAGGCTCTCAGGCCGAATGGCGGCCGGCGAGGTCCACGCGCAGGGTTGGCTCCACTTGGCCGGACCCCGGTTTGCCGGGGATGTGGGTGTGGGCAAGAGCCGCTTCCGGATGCGCTTTCCACCATGCGGCGCGCTCGTCCGTTCCCCATGCCCGGGCGTGCGGGAGGCTTTCCAGCGTGGCGCGAAGGATGGCCGCGGACTGGGGGCGATCGTCGGGTTTCTTGGCCAGGCAAGCGAGGAGGGCACGATCAAACACGGCACTCACCGGATTGGGGCTTCGTTGGCTGGGAGGTGCGGGGATGTGGTGCAGATGCTTCTCGTAGAGTTCCGTGACGCTTTCGGCGTCGAAGACGGGGTGGCCGGTGATGAGGTAATAGCCGAGCGCGCCGACGGAATAGAGGTCGCTGCGTGGATCGATCGGAGACTGGTTGTGAATCGCCTCGGGTGGGAGGAAGGAAGGCGTTCCCTCGATGGTGGGGGGTCCTGGATGCGAGGGAATGCCGGGCGTTCCAAACTCCCGGACGAGTCCGAAGTCGAGAACCTTGACGCAATCCGGCACGCCGCCGCGATGGCAGAGGAAGACGTTGGCCGGCTTGATGTCCCGATGGACAAGGCCAAGGGCATGGGCTTCCGTCAGCGAATCGCAGATCTGGTTCAGAATGTGAATGACCCGGGCTTCGGGTTGGGGGCCGTAGCGCGCGACGAGATCGTGAAGGTTCAGGCCGCGAAGGTATTCCATCGCGTAGTAGAAGATGCCGTCCGGGGTTCGTCCGTAGTCAAAGACCTGGATGGTGTTGGGATGGGTGAGTTGGCA
>JBBQIU010000533.1:0-3583 GCA_038325245.1 Verrucomicrobiota bacterium | reverse complement strand
CCAGATTAGGATTAAGATTGAGAATAATTTCCCCGTGCTGATCCACGCTCCCGAGGGAAGCCATAAATCACCTGTCCCTTTGTGCCTGTCCCTTTGTGAACTGCGGTCCCAACGCCCGTCCGACGCCAAGAAAAGGTCAGGAGATGGCAACACACGTTTGGCACTCATTCGACGCGCTGCTCACCCTACCATCGGAAACGCGGACCGCGGATCACCCCCGCGCTGCACTATGAAACTGGCCCCTTTCACCTGCCTCCTCCTCCTCTTCGGGATGTGCCTGGTTCGCTTTAGCGACGCCGCAGAGCCCCCTGAGGAACTCGTTCCCAATGACAAATGCCTCGAATGTCACGGGCAGAATGACCTCTCGAAAACCAACGCCGCAGGCCATGCCCTGTCCCTCTTCGTCGATGAAGCCACGTATCGGGCCTCGGTCCACCAGACCAACCTCTGCATTGATTGCCATCAGGATCTCAAATTCCGGTGGGACCACCCCGACGACGGCCATGTTGCCGAGCCGGTGAGCTGCGCCAGTTGCCACGAGCGCCAGACGGAGTCCTTCGATGCCAGCGCCCACGGCATCGCCCTCCGCGAGGGAGTCCTGGGCTCCGCCACGTGCAAGGATTGCCATGGCCACCACGAAATCCTCGCCATCGGCAACCCTTCATCCCCGGTGAACGCCTCTCACCTCATCGCCACGTGCGGGCAATGCCACACCGAAGCCGCCGCCGATCTGGAGGAAAGCACCCACGGCATGCTGGCCACCCGTGGCCGCCGGGAGGCTCCCAACTGCCTGGACTGCCATTCCGGTCACCAGATCGAATCCCTCAAGGGCGCCTCGCCTCTCAGAATCTCACAGGAAATCTGCGGCAAGTGCCACGCCTCCGAGCGCGTCAACACCCGGTTCAAACTCCCACTCCGGCAAGTCGACACCTTCTTCGAGAGCTATCACGGCCTCGCCGCCCAGGGCGGTTCCACCAAGGCCGCCAACTGCGCCAGTTGCCACGGCTCTCACCGCATCTTCCCGTCCACCGACCTGCGATCCACCGTTCACAAGGAAAGCCTCGTGAAAACCTGCGGCCAATGCCACCCGGGCATCACCACCAACTTCGCCTCCGGCAAGGTTCATATCGACGACTCGTCCGATGACGAGATCGGGCTGATCGTCAATCGCTGGGTCCGCCGACTCTACCTCGCCCTGATCATCGGCACGGTCGGACTGCTCTCCCTTCATAACGGCCTTGTCTTCTTCCGGAAGGTCCGCGCCAACCTACGTTCCAAGAACCGCACCGTGGTCCGCATGGACGCCTCCCAACGGCGCCAGCACATGATCCTCCTCTCCAGCTTCATCCTCCTCGCCATCACCGGGTTCGCCCTGCGCTTCCCTGATTCTTGGCTCTCGTGGGCTCTCGGAACAGAGGACATCCGTCGATGGCTCCATCGCATCGCCGGCATTGTCCTTCTTGGCGCGGGCGCCTGGCACATCGGTTACCTCGCCTTCACGAACGAAGGACGCCGGCTCTTCCGCGACTTCCTGCCCCGACCCAAGGACTGGACCGACATCCGCACCAATGTCCGACACCTCACGGGCCGCTCCCCCGAACGCCCACGCTTCGCACGGTTCGGGTACGCGGAGAAATTCGAATACTGGGCGGTGGTCTGGGGCACCATCCTCATGGGCGCCACCGGCCTCATGATCTGGCTCAAAGTCGACGTCACCCAATGGTTCCCGCGCTGGATCGTCGACGTCGCCATCACCATTCATTACTACGAAGCCATTCTCGCCTGCCTCGCCATCATCATCTGGCACTTCTACCACGTCTTCTTCGATCCGGATGTCTACCCCGGCAATTTCGCCTGGCTCGACGGCAAGGTCACATCGGAGTGGCAACAACACGAACATCCCCTCGAGACATCCTCGAACTCACCCACCGATCCCTCGAAGCCCGCGCCCGACGCCACACCGATCCCGCCCGTCAGCTGAAAGGAGAACCCAAGCCTCCGCCTTTAACTCCTTCGCGCCTTCGCGCCTTCGCGTGCGTCAGGACAGGCCGGCATCTTTCCCTCAGGAATGCACCCGACCGGGGCGCCATACTCGGAGCCCCATCACCACAGCCATCACGCCTGCCGCCATCCACGTCGGTGGCGACGGATCGATCTACTGGGCCGGAGTGCTCTGCGCCACGAACGCGTAGATGATGAGCGCGACGATGATGAGAAGAACGAGGCCGCCGCCGACGAAGAAGATCTTGTTCAGCTTGTTCGACTTCTTGTGGAAGCCGGCCTTCTCGTCGAGCTTGCCGCCCGTGTGGATCGACGTCCCCAGTTCGTCCCGCTTCACGCCCTGCGGAATGACCATGGTGGCGTCGAGCTGCTTCTTGCTGGCGCTCGCGGGGCCGTCGAGCTTGAGGTCCACCTGCCCAAGCCGAAGCGTCTGACCCGGCTTGAGCGTCGCCTCCGAGATCCGATCTCCGTTAATGTAGGTGCCGTTCGTCGAGTTCAGATCCTTCACCACGACGTCCGTCCCTTTCAGGAGAATTTCGCAGTGATGGCTCGAAACGGACGGGTCGGCGATTTGGAACGTGTTGTCTTCCACACGTCCGACGGTCGTACGCTCGACCTTCAGCTCGTGGGACAGACCCTTGAGGGATTCAGTGTATACAACGAGCTTTGCCATGACGGGAGCGGGTGGCGCACATTATGGACGGGCCGGTTCGGGGCAAGTCAAACCGTTTCCCCGCGGGCACTGTGGGTTTATGAACGTTCAATGAGAGTCCGAAATTCGTCGAACAATGGCGCCGAATCGTGCGGCCCCGGCGAGGCCTCGGGATGGTATTGCACACAGAAAACAGGCTTCGTCCGGTGCCGGAACCCCTCCACCGTCTGATCGTTGAGGTTGATCCGGTCCACCAACACCTCGCTCGGCAGCGAGTTCGCGTCGACCGCAAACCCGTGATTCTGAGAGGTGATCTCCACCCGGCCCGAAGCCAGATCCTTCACGGGTTGATTCGCTCCGCGATGACCGAATTTCAACTTGAACGTCCGCCCGCCGAACGCCTGCCCCAGAATCTGGTGCCCCAGACAAATCCCGAAAATCGGTACACCCGTCTTCACCAGGTCACTCACCGCGTTCACCGCATAACCCAGCGCCGCCGGATCCCCAGGTCCGTTGCTCAAAAAAACTCCCGCCGGCTTGTACCGCATGACCTCCTCTGCCGTCGTCGACGCCGGGACCACCCGGACCCGGAATCCAGACTGCCGCAGGCGCCGGAGAATATTGTACTTCGCGCCAAAATCGTACGCGACGATCGGAATGTCCGCCGGTGGAAGCGGTTGCCGAAACGAACGGGCATGCGCAGGCGTGGAGATGCCCTGCACCAATTGAAACGCCCCGCTGTCCTCAGACCTTGCATCCCATTCAAACGATTGCGGGTGCGTGACCTTCTCGACGTAGTCCACCCCGATCAATCCCTCCCAAGCTCGGGCCCGGGCCACGGCTTCGTCCCCTTCAATCCCCTCCTCGGTCGTCAGGAAACTCTTCATCGCCCCCGCCACCCTCAACTTCTTCGTCAACGAGCGCGTGTCG
>JBBQIU010000532.1:0-3591 GCA_038325245.1 Verrucomicrobiota bacterium | reverse complement strand
CCTTCCGGAAGCACCCTGAACTCGTACTCGAGTCTCTAGCCATGAAAGTGCTCCCGCTTCTTGCCGGCCTGATTGTCGCCGCCACACTCCCAACCGCGCTGTCCGCCGCCGAGTCTCCGTACGCGCCCCACGTTCGCAACGGAACCCTCGGACGCATCGAACGCCTCGATCCCGCCCTCGACGCCCTTCTCGCTCCCGGCGCCACCATCGAGATCCTCGCCGAGGGCTTCAGTTGGTCCGAGGGCCCAGTCTGGTTCGCACCCGGTGGTTACCTGCTGTTCTCGGACGTGCCCCGGAACATCGTCTGGCGCTGGCGGGAGCACGACGGACTCCTGGAGTATCTCCACCCCAGCGGCTACACCGGACCCAACATTTCACCGGAGGAATCCGGCGCGAACGGACTCACCCTCGATAACGACGGACGACTGATCCTCTGCCAGCACGGCGACCGTCAGGTCGCGCGCGTCAAAGGCCGTGCCCGCTTTGAGCCCCTTGCCACCAACTTCGAAGGCCGCCGCTTCAACAGCCCCAACGACGTCGCCATCCGTTCCAACGGCGAATTGTACTTCACCGATCCCCCGTACGGCCTCGCCAAGGGCATGGAGGATCCCCGCAAGGAACTCCCCTATCAGGGCGTCTTCCGCATCTCCAAGCGCGGCAAGGTCACTCTCCTCGTCCGCGACCTCTCCCGGCCCAACGGGATCGCCTTCTCCCCCAACGAAAAGAAGCTCTACGTCGCGGTCTCCGATCCGGAACGCGCCCACTACATGTCCTACGACGTCCAGCGGGACGGCAGCCTCGCCGATGGCCGCATCCTGTTCGACGCCACACCGCTCGTCCCCGGGCGGAAAGGCCTTCCAGACGGCATCAAGGTGGATAACGCGGGCAACCTCTGGGCCACCGGGCCGGGTGGGGTACTCATCCTCAGCCCCGAAGGCCGACATCTCGGAACCATTGATCCCGGCGAAGCCACCGCCAATTGTGCCTGGGGCAATGACGGGTCCGTGCTCTATCTCACCGCGCACTCCTACCTTTGCCGCATTCGAACCCGCACCAAAGGGCCGATGCCCGGGCCCCTCGACGAACGCCGCTGAGCGGAACCATTCCTTTGAATCCATGGCGGCCGACCCAAGCCCCAGGGCCCTCCCACTTCCCGTTCCTCACGCCTTCTCGTGCGTCATGACCGCATCGCCCCGATTCCCTCAATCCGTAAACGGTCGCCGACGCCGACGCCACCGCCCCACCCCGAAAACGACCACGCCCAACCCCATGGCCGCCAAAAGTGCCGGGGCCGGATTCTCCAATTGAGGCGGTATGTATCGGAACCAAGGCAACTGCACCAGCGGCTGGTTCAACCAGCCGACCACCGGGTGAGCCGTCAGGAATTCGGAAGTGTAGATCGCCCCGACAAACGCGAACCACAACACGAACGTCACGCTCGCGCACACGCCCCGTCCGACCTTCGTTCCAGCCCACGCCACAAATCGGACGAGCATCGGTCGGATCGGAGCCTCCGCCACACGAAGCAACCCCAAGGTGTGCAACACCCTCCATTCGGTGTCGGCCAATTGTTCCTCGCCCAGGACACCCCGCTGAACCGCCCGCAGGACCGACCCCGAATACAGCCACGCCACAGCCCGCCGAAGCGTTATCAGCAGGACAAACACACCCAGCGCCGACCAGAAATAATGCTGGTTCAACAGGTGGAGCGCCTGTGGATCCGTGAGATTGGACCAATCCACCGAAGCGGCACCACGTTCGAAGGCCTCCGTCGGACTCAATCCCCGCTTCTCCAGATCGTCCACCATCGCCTGTGGAAGAAATTGCGGCCAACTCTTCAGACCCATCGCCAGGACATTGGCCCCGGCGAAGAGCGCGGCCACGCAGACTGTCGGCAACCACGCGGTTCGCACCAGGTTCCAGATCGTTCGTCCCTCCCAGAAAGACCGCCAGTTTCCCGTCACCGCCTGGCGCCCCATCGCCATCGGCACATAAAACATCGCCGCGATGAAGAAAAGGATCCCAATCCAGCTCACCAATGGGCCGACCATGGCCTGCTCATAACCCTTGTGGAACGAGTTCTGCCATCCGCCCCACCATCCCACCCACCACAGGACCGCCCCAGGCATCGTCAACGCCCAGAGATTCATCAGCGTCTGGAGTCCGATGCACAGATTGGCCCCCAGCGATCCCGCAAGCGCCCCAAGCACCCGGCGGCCACCGCCCCGTTCCGAGCCGGGTCCTGACGCCGATCCAAAGTTCTGCGCCAGAATCCAGTTCGGCGCCTGGCGAACACCGTGAAGCATCGATTCCCCTGCGGCGAACGTCTCGAACGTTCCCGACCGGTCCGGACTCCGCTTCCACCAGCCTCGATAAACCGCACGCTGCAGGTAACGCTGCAACCATCCCAAAACCACCAGACCGCCCGCCGGCGACTGCATCAGCGCCGCCCCCGTCAGCGCCTTCACCGGGGCCCAAAACCACCGACGCCAACGCGGCGCCGGCGGCAGTCCCACCGAAAGGGCCGCCGACCGTTCCGTCACCATCTCGTTCGATGTCGTCGGACCCTTCATGTTCATTCCCACGCTAAACCATCGCGCTCGCGCCCGGACGGCTTCCCAGAATTCCGTCGCAACTCACGCGAATGCCTCTTCCAGCACGCGCCCCTCGGCGTGTTCAGCCCGGAAGCCCATCCATTGCCCGATCGACGGCGCGATATCGACCTGGCGCACTTCCTTGTCCACAACCTGCCCGCGGGGAATTCCCGGTCCCATGAGCAGGGCAAAGATCTCGTGGGACGATCTCGAATTGAAATGGTGCTGGCAGGGCACGGCCGACATCGGGTTCGAATCGCGACCGCAGTCGGGAACGATCACAAAAACGGTGTTGTCCCGATACTCCGGGTCCGCTTCCACCGCCGCGACGAGTTCCCGGATCCCTTCGTCCATGATTGCGACGCCCGTGGTGTAGTGACTGAGATGGCCCCAATGCACGTAGTCGCAGTCGTTATAGTTCACCATCACGAGGCGCGGGCGCAGTTCCTTCAGCGCTCTCAGGGTCAGCGAGGTCAGGAGACGGTCCCCCCGAGGATTCACGAAGCCCGATGCCCCGTAGTGCTCCCACCACCGTTGCCAAAAGGCGTCCATCTCCGGTCCCTGGCTCCCCCGGCCCCGCGACCGGGGATCCGCCTGTTCCCATTTCTTAAGCTGCTCCACGCGTTCCTTGCGTTGCGCGTCCGTGAGTTTTCCCTCGTTCAACTGCCATTCGTACAGCCAGCGTTTGTAGCGATACAGGCTTAAGACGTTGGACCGGAAATCGATCCCGTACCCCGCATGGTTGCTAAACGTGTAGAACTCCTCGTCCGGCCGATCCTCTCCATTCACGATCAATGTCTCGTGAGGCGCCACCCGTGCCGCCTTGCGGAGGTACTCGAAGACTGTCGGAGTCTTCGGCTCGAACCGCGCCTTCAGGAACCCATTCTCGATGTCCTGATATTGGTCATACCGACCCGTCAGAAGATTCAACGTTCCCTCCCCGTGACTCGTGTTCAGACCCGCCAACTGGTCGATCACCATCCGGGGAAAGAGCGTG
>JBBQIU010000531.1:0-3594 GCA_038325245.1 Verrucomicrobiota bacterium | reverse complement strand
CATCGTGTCGGGCTTCATTCCGTTCCTGGGCCCAATCGTCGCGCTCGTGTTCATCATCAAGCAGTGGGCGATCGCGAGCGTCCCCGGCATGGTCTACATCGGTTCCGTGACGCTCGCCATCATCAGCGGTATGCTCGTCCTCAATGATGCCCGGCGCGCGACCTTGGAAATTATCGAAGACCCCGATCTTCAGGCCGCACTCCAGCGGGCCCAGGAGGACGGACAAGCCCCCGGGATTCGCAACGGAACCGAAGACCCTTCCACGCCGCCCATCGTCGACCCGCCACCGGTGGAACCTCCCGGAACGTCTCTTCCCGCCCGGAGACCCACATCGAGGCCCCTCCCCACACCGAATCTCCCCCGGTCCCCAATGACCACAAGCGCCTCGCCCCAGCCAGCCCCACCCTCGCTTCCGTCCGAGAAAGCACCCGAACCCGATGTTCGCACGTGCCCCGTCACCGTGGACATGACCCAATTGGGCGACCCCAACCCCAACCAGATGCGCACGATCCGCGCTCGCGTGCGCAACACCGCCCGGCAACCCATTCGTGAGGCGCGTCTCTCCCTGAACTACTTCGATGGCCGCGGGTTGCGAATCGGGCGCTGGACCACTGTCCATTCGGATTCCACCGACCTGGTTCCCGCGCAGGCAACCAATACGCTCACTTTTCAGGCCTTTTTCGTCCCGCAGTTCACCCGTTCGGTCGGCATCAAGGTGGAATCCATCCGGTTCGCAAACGGAGAACGATGGCCCTCTATCGGCCCAACCCTGGCCCACCCTGCAAGCACCCCATGATGAAACGGGCTTTGCTCCTGGCCTGGATGCTCGCCCTGTGCGTGTCCTCCCCCGCCCAGGTCCTCAACGGCATCGATGTGCTCGAGATCGAGAAGTTCGCGCCCCTTCGCGGCAAGCGGGTCGGACTCCTAACCAATCCCACCGGCATCAATCGGCGCGGTGAACCCACCTGGAAAATTCTTCGAAGGGCGCCGGGCGTGAAACTGGTGGCTCTGTTCGGGGCCGAACACGGATTCGATGGCCAGGCCAGGGCCGGTGTTGAGGTGCCCCATTCCGTCCACGCACCCACCGGACTCCCGATCTACTCGCTGTACGCCCCCGGTCCCGTGCGACGGCCAACCCCGGCCATGCTGAAGGATCTGGATGTCCTCGTTTACGACATCCAGGACACCGGTTGCCGCAGTTACACCTATATCAGCAGCCTCGGCCTGGCCATGGAGGCCTGCGCGAGCAACCGCGTCCGCTTCATGGTCCTGGACCGCCCAAATCCCCTCGGCGGACAGCGGGTCGAGGGCCCCGGCCTCGATCCCCGCTTCAAGTCGTTCGTCGGCCAGTGGCCGATTCCTTACGCCTATGGACTCACTCCGGGTGAACTGGCGCGGATGATCCAGGGCGAGCGCTGGGTCCAACGCCGCGCCGAACTCACGGTCGTGCCCATGCGCGGCTGGCACCGGGGCATGACCTGGAACAATACCAAACTGAAATGGACTCCCAGTTCCCCCAATGTCCCCAGCGGCGACACCCCCCTCTACCTCGTCGCCACGGGTGTCCTCGGTGAAATCGGAGGGCTCAACCTGGGAACCGGCTCTCCGCTTTCCTTCCAAGTGATCGGCGCGCCCTGGCTCAACCCCGCTCGTTTTGCACGGCAACTTAACTCATACCGCCTCCCCGGGGTCGTGTTCGAACCGATCGAATTGGACTTCAACCGCCTGCCGAGCGACGGCTCCGAATTGCGGGGCGTCCGCCTCCGCTTCACGCAACCCGCCACGGCCCCCGTCGCCGCCATCAATTTCTACGCCCTGGAGTCCGTTCGGAAAACCACCGGCATCGACCTCTTCCGGAACGCCGTCCAGCGAGGTAAGACATGGAACATGTTCGACAAAGTCACTGGCTCGGATCGAACCCGGAAGGCGATGCAAGCCGGAAGAAGTGCCCGCGAAATTGTGGCCAGTTGGAAACCCGGCGAGGACGCCTTCCGCAAGCGCCGACAACCCTACCTCCTCTATCCGAATCCACCGCCCGCGGCCGCCCCTTCACCCTCGAAACCCAAGCCAAAGCCCGCAGCCAGGCCCCAACCCCTCACCGGCGCTCGATGACGTCCGTCCGCCGGAACCGCACTTTCGGCAAGGTCGCGTGCCGGTCGTCCGGCAATCGATACCCCGCAGCACAGCACACGACGCTGCCCAGGCCGCTTCGGGAGAGATCCAGAACCTCATCGAACTTCGCCGGTTCGAACCCTTCCAGTGGGCAGGTGTCCACCCCCACCAGTGCCGCGGACGTCATGAAGTTCCCCAAGGCGATGTAGACCTGACGGGTCGCCCATTCGTTGATTACCGGGCGCACCCCCCCTTCCACCAATGCCCCCACCATCGTTCTTCTGAATCCTTCCAGTTTCTCCAAGGGGGTGCCGCGAACCTCCCGGATACGCTCCAGATAGGCATCGATCTCCGCAGCCCCGAGATTCACGCGAATGCAAAAGACCACGAGATGCGAGGAATCGGCCACCTGCCGCTGGCCCCATGCGTGCCGAACCAGGGGCTCGCGACGAGACCGGTCCTTCAGGACCAGAAATCGCCACGGCTGCAATCCGAACGACGACGGCGTCAAAACCAACGATTCTTCGAGCCCATCCCACGTGGCTTCCGGAATGTCGCGCGCCACGTCAAACGACTTGGTCGCGTACCGCCACTGAAGGTTTCCCAGCAACTGCTCCGTTGTGATCGGGCTCATGGAAACTTCCTCCCGTCGGCAAAACACGTATCCGGGAGCCTGCATGCGCGACGCGCCTTTCGCTCCTCCGAACGACGCCCGCCCAACACTCCCTTCCAGGACCGTCAGGCCTGATTCCGCGGCTCCGTCACGGGAATCGTCGCCTCCCCGGATTCCGTGGCCGGCGGTGAAACCAATTCCCCGGGGGCGTCCTCCTCAATGACCACGGCCGGAATCAAGGGTGCCGCCTCAATGCTCTGAATCCGATAGCGGTTCTTGACCCCATCGAACTCAAACTCGACCTCTTCGCCAACCCCCTTGTTCAACATGCTCTGCGCAATCGGGCTGAGATAACTGATGATGCCCTTCTCGTGATCGAAATCCCACGCCCCGAGAACCGTAAAGACCTCGACGGCCTCCTTGCCATGCTCGATCACTCCGACCCGGCATCCCGGACCCACAACGTCCGTGCGCGGGTTCGCGAAGTCCGTACCCCGGGCCCGCCCCAGGTCACGTTCCAACTCGGCTTTGCGGCGCATCAGAACCTTTTGTGTCTCCTTCGCCGCCTTGTACTCGTGATTCTCCCGAAGATCCCCATAGCTCCGCGCCAAAGCGATGTCCCGCGCATTCGCCGGAACCTTCTTCTCCACCAGTTCCTGATACTCCTTCTTGCGCCGAACAAGGCTCTCCCACGTCACCAGCAGATTGGTGTCCTGCTTCACGTGCTCTGCCGAAATCAACGACTGAACGGCCGGATACGCCTTCACGATTCGCGCCAACAGGGAGCGTTTGTCCATGTCGTCGAAGCTCGGCGACAACTGCAGCGTTCGCGTGAGATCCTTGATCAGATCGATGTCCGCCGACGAGAT
>JBBQIU010000530.1:0-3595 GCA_038325245.1 Verrucomicrobiota bacterium | reverse complement strand
TTGGCGTGCAGTCGGTATTCGCCTAGAAGATCCTCGACCCGCTGCGCGTAGATGCGCAATCCAGGGTCCAGTTCCGCCGCGCTCTGGCTGAAATAATACCGGACCTGGACGGGCGCATCGAGCTTGCCGAGGATCGACTTCGTCCCTTCCGACAGCGTGTAGAGCTTGTCGGCGGTCAGGTCGATGCGCATCGCCATGCGTCCGAAGATCAAGTTCACGGCGATGGCAATGAGCAGGAGCACCGCCACACCGGCGGCCGAGTAAAGGAGCGTTTCGAGCTGCTTCTGGTTTTTCATTTCGACTCTGGTAAAACGTGTGAGATCCGATTTTCCATCAGCCTGCCCGATGCGTTCGCAGGATCACGCCGGTTGTGAACAGGCAAAAGCCGATCACCGACCCAAAGTACACCAGGCTTCGCAGGAAGACGGCACCCTTGCCGAAGCCGTCAAAGTGAGTCATGACGCTGAACGACGCCGCAAGATCGCGTATCTGAGGCATGTCGAGTGAGTCGAGTAGCCGTGTCACCGGCGGCCATCCGGCCAGGATCAGGAAGAGGCAGATCACCACGGAAACGATGAAGCTGATGACCTGGTTCCGTGTCATTGCCGACGTCATGCAGGTGATGGCGAGATAAGCGCCCGCCATGAGAAAACTGCCGATGTAGCCGCACAGGATCACCCCGTTGTCGGGTGATCCCAGGTAGTTCACCGTGATCCACACCGGGACCGTGAGAACCAGCGCCAGGCCCAGGAAGAGCCAGCTCGCCAGGAACTTTCCGACGAGGGCGTGCCACGGCGCGATCGGCATCGTGAACAGAAGCTCCATCGTTCCCAGCCGCCGTTCCTCCGCCCACAGGCGCATGCCAACCGACGGCACCAGAAACAGATAAAGCCACGGGTGCCACATGAAGAACGACGTCAGCGAGGCTTCGCCCCGATCAAAGAATTGTCCGGCCATGAAGGTGAAAAACCCAGTCATGAGCAGGAAGATCACCAGGAAGACATAGGCGACCGGTGAGGAAAAATACGCGACGATCTCGCGCTTGCCGATGGCTCGGATGTTGGCCAGAGCTTGATTCATGGTGCGTTTGGGAAAGTGGGATGGGGGTGTGCGCCAACGGCGGGCCGGATCTGGGATATCCAGACAGAATTTCGCGTGGGGAGGCTGGGCAGGCTCTTCAGGGAGTGGCGGCGCCCTTCACGTCTGGCAGGGTGATGGTGCGGAACACCTCGTCGAGGCGCCCTTCCTCCGCGTGCATCTCCTCAATCCTCCAATGCTCGCGGGCGATCAGGTCTGATACCGCCCCACGCAGCTCACCGTTTTTTTCGCGTGACCTCGGGTAGATTCGGAAATGGACGGACGACGCCTCATTCGCCACCACGGCCGCCCGCCGTACGGGAGCCAACTCCTCCAGCTTCTGTCGAACGACGTCGGCCAATTGTCCGGCGACCCGCAACGAAAGGACCCCGGCCCCTTCGGAACGCGATTTCAGCTCCACGGGCGTTCCGCTCGCAACGATGGCGCCACGGTCGATGATGATCGCCCGAGTACACACCGCCTCAACCTCTTCGAGAATGTGCGTAGAAAAGATGATCGCCTTCTTCTCGCCCATCCGGCGGATCAGGTTTCGGACTTCGTGCTTCTGATTCGGGTCCAAGCCGTCCGTCGGCTCATCCATAATCAGGACTTCCGGGTCGTGAACAATGGATTGGGCGAAGCAAAGACGGTGGCGGTATCCCTTCGAAAGGGTGTCCACACTTTGATGCACCACACCCCCGAGAAAACAGGTGTCGATGACGCGGATCACGGCCGCCTTGCGCGGGGCACCATGCAATCCACGCAGCTCCGCCGCAAAATTCAGGAATTGCCAAACCGTCATGTCGGCGTAGGAAGGCGCATTCTCGGGGAGATACCCGATCAGCCGCTTCGCCTCGATTGGATGCTCCACGACGTCATGGCCGCCCACGACGATCCGGCCCGAGCTCGGCGGAATGAACCCAGTGATCATCCGCATCGTCGTGGACTTGCCGGCCCCGTTCGGCCCGAGAAAACCCAGAACCTCGCCCCGTTCCACCTGGAACGAGACATTGTCGACGGCGACCTTGGGGCCAAAGGTTCGCACCAGATTCTCAACCTTAATCATGTTGTCGTGCCAAAAATTCCAGTTCCCGGAACATCCATCCCGCCGGGCCATCCGGAACGGCGGCGGCGGGACAGGGATTCCAAGCCTCAGTGCAATCCTTGCCTGAGACCTCGTGCGGCCATTATTTGTTCAAAACTTGTCCGGAGCGCAAGAGGGTCATTTGTACTCATTTTACAGGCACCGAACCCCGTGAGCTCTTCACCGTCTGATAAACCTTTGCTAGGGGAGCGCGGACACGTTGCGCAGATCATGGGCCCCGTGGGCCGCAATGAAGTCATGGGAGCGGGAAGACCGGGAGTCGGTGGGTGGCTTCACGAGGTCGGAGCGTAGGGAGTGATTTCCAACAACTTGCGATTTCGCGGTTCATGGCCCGACACGCACCGCGCCGTATTCCCAAAGCGGCAACCAGACACCCCGCAGCAGGTCTCCATCGGCCCGTCCCAGTTCGCCCCCATAACAGCCCGGAGTCTGGATGACCGGCAACGCGTCCAGCCCCGGAGCATTCTGCACCCTGAATAGTTCCGTCGCTCCCCCGCTCCGCGCGAGAAGGACCTCGCCGAACATTCGCAACTCGCCCGGTGCCCCCGCCGTTCCCACCGTGGCCCCCCGAGACCATTGGCCTCCATCACTCAGGTACCACGACTCCATCCGCTGCTTGGCGTCGGTACTCCATCCACCCCGCGCGACGTAGGCCACCTCATTCCTCGCAACCACAGCGTATGTCTCGGAAAGCCCCTCGTCCGCGATCGGCGTGGAGTCGATGAGGTGAACGGCGATTCCGTCGTAGGCGCAGGCGTCCAGCCAGGCCTTCCGGCTCTCCTTCGCGTCCCCGGTCTTCCAAGCGGCCGTGAACAATAACGATCCGTCCCGTGCCACTCCCTCCAAAGCGCCGGGCAATACCAGTGCCGGACGGCGCACTGGCGCCGCGGGATCGAACCCGTAGTCCACCACGTCCAGCTCGTAATGGCTCCACCAGCGAAGCACGGGATAACTGTTGGTCACGGGCCGCCATTCCCCCTCGTTGCTCGCCGTCACATTCGTCTTGGACATCCCGTCGTCCGCCACCACCACGTTCGCCTCCAGCCGGGCCGGTCCCGGGAACCACGCCGATTCCACCACCGTGTTCGTCCCTACCACCTCGGACTCCGTCTTCTCACGGCTCGAGAACACCAAGGGCCCCGCATGAAAGGCGTCCCCCACGGATTGACTGTCCCCGCCCATCGAGAGCTCTGAAACGATTTGAGGAACACCCCCGCCCGAGATTCCGACGGCGATCAGGTTTCGTGAACCATTGCCCCACCATGGCCTCCAGACTCTCCCAATGGCCAGGTCAGGCCCCGCCACCCGCGCCATGTCCGCATTCCCAAGCCCGAAAAACCCTGGATAACCGTCGTTCGATCGCGAAGCCCACACGAGCAACCCATCGCGCAACCAAAGCCCCTCGGCGTCCCC
>JBBQIU010000529.1:0-3596 GCA_038325245.1 Verrucomicrobiota bacterium | reverse complement strand
TGTTGGTGACTTCGATTCGGACGGAGGATCCGAGGGGCACGGGCCGGAAGTCGCGACGAAGAGCGGCCTTCTTGAGGGCGTCGAAGTCATGGCCTCCGGCGGCGATGAGGCTCCGGGCGCGGTCCAGGCTGATCCAGCCCGCCACGGCCACCTCGTTCGTGTTCCGGTCGGCGGTCTCGAGGTCGAAATTCTCGCGGCTCCACGAATTAACGACGACGAACCAGGGATAGCCGGCGGGCCCGGTTTCATGGATGACCCACGCGGCGGCGGCGCCCTTCGCGGCGGCGATCTCGAACTTGTACGACCATCGGCCGTAGTAGGTCATGGCTTTGCCGCGAAACTGGGTCGGATCGAGCTGGGTCGGATTGGCCGGGTCGGGCAGAGCCGGGTCGTTGACGAGCATGACGAGGGTTTTTCCGCGGACATCGACGTCCTTGAAGTCGTCCCAGCCGTATTCCGGAGCGACGACCCCGTAGCCCACGAAGATCATTTCGCTTTCGCGAACCGAGACGCGGTCCTGTACGCGGGGTGACCACGCGATGAAGTCCTGGGGGGCCTGCCATTCCTCGGCGACGCCGTTGCGAAGGACCACGGTGTTCACCAACGAGCGGATCCCGCGCAGGGGCACGGACTGAAACCAGGATCCGTCGGTGTTGCCAGGTTCCAATCCGAGGCGTTGAAACTGATCGGCCAGGTATCGGACCGTACGTTCTTCGCCGGCCCCTCCTGGGGCGCGGCCCTCGAATTCGTCGGACGCCAGGACCTGTGTGTGTCGCATCAGGTCGTTCGTCGTGATCGATGACAATGCCGTCTGAAGTTCGGCCCCTTGAAGCGCCAGGGCGCCCGCGAGTCCGGCGATGAAGAGACCTGCGCGGCAGGATATTGCGTAGACACGCGTCTGCATGGGGAGAGGTTAGTCGGGATGGGCCGGCGGGGGCTAGCGGAACGATTCAATCCTGAAGTGAGGGAAAACGCATGAAGCGAAGACCGCGAAAATGAATGCATCGGATCAACCCGATCAACTCCTTGCGGATCTTGCGCCGTGGCCGTCCGCGTTTGTTTCATGGAAGACCCGAAATCATGTGGGTACCGTGAGCACATGAAGTTCGCAGCCCCCGCCAGCCCAAGAGGAAGGCAGGAGGAACTCGGTCAGTTCCTCACCACCTCGCCGGTGGCGGGGTTCATGGCGGCCATGTTCGGAATGCTTCCACGAACGGTGCGCTTGCTCGATGCGGGTGCGGGCGCGGGCGCACTCACCCTGGCGTTTGTTTCTCGGTGCTGCGAAAGGAGCGACGGTGTCCGCGCCATCGAAGCGACCCTCTACGAAGTTGACGGCGAAGTATTGGACGCGCTGGCTGCGACCTTGCGCGCGTGCGAACGCAGCTGCTCTGACTCGGGGATTCGCTTCACGTTCAGGCTCCATTCCGTCGACTTTATTGAGGAAATGTCTTCGCGGCTGGCCGGAGATTTATTCGTCAAACTGCCGCCCTCCTTCGATGCCGCCATCGTGAATCCGCCCTACCGCAAGATCAGCACTAACTCCGCCGAACGCCGTGCCCTACGTTCCGTCGGCGTCGAGACAAGCAACCTCTACACCAGCTTCATTGCCCTCATCCAGCGTCTGCTTGTTCCCGGCGGGCAAATCGTCGGCATCACGCCCCGGAGCTTTTGCAATGGCCCTTACTTCCGGCCATTCCGCGAAGACTTCTTAAGCCAAATGGAACTGCGCCGCCTCCACGTCTTTGAGTCCCGCAAGGCCGCCTTCCGCGACGACAGCGTGCTGCAGGAAACCATCATCTTCCACGCGGTGAAGGGCGGTCACCAGCAGCGCGAAGTGATCGTATCCACAAGTAGTGGCGAGCGGGGCGACGCCATCACCGAGACCGTCATCCCCTACGCGGAAATCGTCCATCCCCACGACGCCGAGAAGTTCATCCACATCCCCTCAGGCACTGGCCACGCGACCGCCAAAGCAACCATGGACGGTCTCAGCGCCAGCCTCGCCTCCTTGGGCATCACCGCCTCCACCGGGCGCGTTGTCGACTTCCGCCTCAAGGACGCGCTTCGCAAGGACCCCGAGCGCGGCGCCGTGCCGCTGGTCTATCCGTGCCACTTCAATGGCGGCACCGTCCATTGGCCCAAACTGGAAGCCCGCAAGCCCAACGCCATCCTCGATAATGCCGAAACCCGCCCTTGGCTTGTGCCATCTGGCGTGTATCTACTCACGAAACGATTCACCTCAAAAGAAGAGCGTCGTCGCCTCGTGGCCTGCCTGTTCGATCCCGATCGAGTGAAGGCGGAATGGATCGGCTTCGAGAACCACCTCAATTATTTCCATGCAAACGGCCACGGCTTGGAGCGCCATCTCGCCACCGGCCTCTACGCTTTCCTGAACTCCACCGTGGTGGACCAGTATTTCCGTCGCTTCAGCGGCCACACGCAGGTGAACGCCACCGACCTCCGTACGTTATCCTATCCGGACGGCGACACGCTCCGGGCGATGGTGTGCGAAATGACCACCCTCGACCTCACACAAGACGAGATCGACCAACTCGTCACGAAACACCTTCATGCCGGCCGATAGACCCAAGCGACCCAACCGAAAAGCCGTCGCTCGAAAACGTCGGCTTGCCGAAGCCATTGAGGCGCTCATCGCTTTGCAGTTCGGGCCAAAGCAGCGGAACGAAACCGCCGCCTACACGTTGCTGGCCGTGCTGGACATGCTGCCGGATGCTCCATGGGCCAACGCACAAGCCCCACTGCGTGGCATCACGCCAATCATTGATTTCATCGCCGATGCCTATGGTATCCGCTACGCGCCGAACACCCGCGAAACCATTCGCGACGACGCGGTGAAGTTCTTCGTCGAGCAAGGTCTTCTCTTGCGAAATCCCGACGATCCCAATCGCCCGACCACCAGCGGCAAGACTGTCTATCAGATCGAGCCAACCGCGCTCGCCCTGCTTCGCAAAGTAGGCACGCCCGCATGGACGGCGGCATTGAAGTATTACCTCACCAGCCGTGAATCGCTGAAGCACGAGATCGCCCGCAAGCGCAACCTGGCCCGGGTGCCCGTAACTCTGCCCGATGGCTCGCAGGTCGCACTATCTCCCGGCGGTCAGAATCCACTCATTAAAGCTATCATCGAGCAATTCTGCCCCGCTTTCGCCCCTGGCGGCGTGGTGCTCTACATCGGCGACACCGAGAACAAGTTCGTCCACCTCGAAACCGTTGGCCTGACGGCGCTCGGCGTCACCTTGGATTCCGCCGCTAAGATTCCTGACGTCATCGTCCACCACACCGCGAAGGACTGGCTCTTGCTCATCGAAGCCGTCACCAGCGCCGGCCCCGTGGACGGCAAACGCCGCAAGGAACTCAAAGGACTGTTCGCTGGCTGCAAAGCCGGCCTCGTCTTCGTCACGGCCTTCGAGACCCGACGCACCATGCAGACCTTTGTCTCCCAAATAGCCTGGGAGTCCGAAGTCTGGATCGCCGAAGACCCCGACCACATGATCCATTTCAACGGCGAGCGTTTTCTTGGGCCGTATCCTGATGTGATTCCCGCGTTGCAGTAGGGAGAGGCTGACGGAACGGAG
>JBBQIU010000528.1:0-3604 GCA_038325245.1 Verrucomicrobiota bacterium | reverse complement strand
AACGGGTCGCCGACCTTCCAGCGCCCGGCTGAGTGTCAGGTCATCCGCGAAATCCAGCCCGCTCCCCGCAGGCAGGCCCGCCGCCAATCGCGTGACCTTCACCTCCGCGCTTCCGAATCGTTCCCCCAGGTAGTGCGCCGTGGCGTCGCCCTCCACATCCGTCCCCAGCGCCAGGATCACCTCGCGGATCTCCCGGTTCTCCAGCCGATGAGCCAACTCGCTGAGTCGAAGATCATCCGGCCCCACCCCATTGACCGGCGACAACCGTCCGCCCAGGACGTGGTACCTCCCTCGGAACGACCCCCCCTTCTCCAGCACCAGGATGTCCGTCGTCCGCTCCACCACGCAGAGCAGCCCGCCGTCACGCCCAGGGTCCGAGCAGACGCCGCAGGGCGTTTTCTCCGTCAATCCCCCGCAGATCTCGCAGGCGCGGATCCTTCGCCGTGCGTCCACCAGCGCGTGCGCCAATTGGTCGACCAGCGCCGGTTCCGTCTGCACAAGGTGCAATCCCAACCGTTCCGCGGAACGCGGACCGATGCCGGGAAGCCGCCCCAGGGCCGCCACCAACGTCACCAAGGGTTCAGGCAGGCGGATCATCCAGCCGTCGCCCCATCACATGAGCCCGGGCAACTGAAGCCCGCCGGCCACAGTCCCCATCTCCTCGTTCTGAACTTCCTTCGCCTGGGTCAGTGCGTTGTTCGCCGCCGTCAGGACAAGATCCTCCAGGAGCGTGATGTCCGCCGGATTGGCCGCCTGGGGATCAATCTTGATGGACGCGATCGTCCCGTCACATCGCGCCACCACCTTGACGGCGCCGCCGCCGCTGGTGGCCTCGACCGTTCGTGCTGCCAGTTCGGCCTTCTTCGCTTCCATCTGCTTCTGGATGCGCGCCGCCTGCTTCATCAGTTTGCCAATGCTCGACATTGAGGGGGGTCTGTTCGTCCGTTCTTCGCCGGCGGCTGGGTCGGTCCGCCGTTCCCCGACAGCTAAGCGGACCCCAACCCCCCGCTGCAACCCCGAATCCGGCACGGAACCCCGAGCGCAGGACGCGCCCTTCGAGAATCAGAGGTCCACAACCTGAAGGTGGTTGGCGAAAACCAGGTTCCTTCTCTGCGCTCTCTGCGTTCCTTGTGGCCTAAGTCCAAACGGGCAGGCCTCCAGGCCTACGTGAATGCACGGACTTGAGCGCCGGACGGGGAGGGATTTGCCACAAAGAACGCAGGGAACCCAGAGACTGGAAGGACGGGATCGGCTTCCCAGGTTCCACCCATCCCCCCGAAGGCCGAAAAAACCGGCGAGGCGTACTCCCCGGAATCGATCATCCCCTTCCTCCGCAATCGGTTATTGGTATTGAAGGACGCGTCCTGCCCCGACCGGGGGCGCATCAGTCTTGAGAGCATGGATCAGCAACATCCCGAATCCGCACAAAGGCACGCTTGCCAAAGCCACGACGCGACGGCCAAGCTGCCTCTCCCTGCAACGAACATGCAGGCACCCGCCGACTCAACGGTGGGGACTAGCTGTATCATGAGCGAGAAGCCCGAAATCGAGCTGGATCTGGATCTCCAGCTGCTACCCGCCTGGGCGCGTCAGCCCCAGACGGCCAACCGTTACGCAGACTTCGACGACGCCGGCGGCGGTGACCGTCGCGGCCCCCGATCGCGCGGCCCTGGCGGCCCGCGCCGCGACTTCCGTGGTGGGGGTGGCGGAGGAGGAGGAGGCGGCGGCGGCGGTCGGTCCGACTTCCGTCGCCCAAGCGGCCCCGGCGGCCCCGGCGGTCCCCGCGGTCCCGGATCTGGACCCGCGCCCGGAAGCGGCCCTGGCCCCGGTGCCGGTCCGGGTCCAGGTCCCTCCGGACCTTCCGATCGTCCCTCTCAACGCTTCGGTGACAACCGGGGTGGCCCACGTCGTCCCGGAGATCGTCCCGGAGATCGTCGCGGCGGAGACCGCGGTGACTTCCGCCGCCCCGAACCCCAGGAGGATTTGCCCGAGGGTATCAACGTCGACCTCGTTCCGGATCCGACCGGCGTCGATTCGCTCGCGCGGCAGATCCGTCAGACGGGACGCGCTTACCCGCTCTTCGACATCGCCCATCTCATCCTGAAACGCCCCGACCGCTACCAGTTGAACTTCAAGGCGCACGGGAACAACGCCGACGGCACACCGCGCCAATTCTTCACCTGCAACCTGGACGACACCGTCTGGATGTCGGAGGCCGATGCGACCCGGCACGTGTTGAGCAAGCACTTCGGGACCTTCTATCAAACCGAGAAGATCGCCGTGGAACCTCCGAAGGGCACTTACACCTTCGTGGCTCAATGCGGCATGAGCGGAATCGTTCTCGGTCCGCCCAACCTCCACGATTACCAGGCCAAATTGCAGCGCCTCCACTCGGAGCGTTACTCCCGCATGCCGTTCGACATGTACAAGTCACGCGTCCGCATCGTGCGCGAGGAATCGGTCGTAAAGCAGTGGATCGAGGAGCAGAGTTTTAAATTCGAGTACGTCTGCCTCAACCTGCCTGAGCCGCTCAAGCTCGCCACCCGCGACGCCGTCGAGCAGCACTTCCGACAGGTTCACCTCCCGAACATCATCAAGCCGGAGTCCGGCCACGTCGTCCGAACACCGGCCGCGCGCGAGGCCCTTCCTCCCCCGCTTCGCCGGCTCGCCCGTCGGGAATTCGAGTACCAACAGCGATTCCCGTTGAGGCTCGTCACCCGATTGAGTGACGACTTCGCCCACCGCGGCCTCCACTTCTTCAAGGTCAACAAGACCGTCCTCCACGTCGCCGTCGCCCGACCTCGCTTCCTGGATTTCGAAACCAGCCCCGTCTCCGAGGGCGTCAAACGCATCGTCGAAACCATTCAGGCCACGCCCGAATGCACCCGACGCAAGCTGCTCGAAGCACTGGGTATCACCCTGCCCCCCGCCGACGCGCCGCCAGCCCCGGAAGGAACCGAGACACCGCCGTCTCCCGAACTCTCAGCCATTGTCGGCGACCTTCACTGGCTGATTCACGAAGGCCACGTCATCGAGTTCGCCAACGGCCGCGTCGAACTCGCCAAGAAACCTGCACCCCGGCCCACCCCGCCGCCCCGGCCTCCCCGGCCTCAAGCCGCGGTCGCCGTCGCAAAGGCTGTCGCTGCCACGCCTCCGGCCCCAGAGCCCATGGCATCCGCCAAAACTGCTTCGTCGGAGGCACCTCCATCGACCGAATCCGCCTCGGAAGTTGAAAATGCAACCTCGTCGGAACCCGTCGGTGACGTCGCCACGGACTCAGGCGCCGCGGAATCCATTACCCAGGACGAAGGGACTTCCGAACCAGGGACACCCCCGTCGGGTGAGGCGAACCTCACGGCTACGGCTTCGGAAACCCCATTATCCGAAGAGAACCTGACTCCGGACGCCGCCGCCCACGCGAAGCCGACACCGGAATCAGAAGAACCGAAGATCAATCCGTCCTGACATTCTAAGTCGGCGAATCGCCGACCTACCATGAACCGGTACCAAGGCGTCCGGCCTGACCTCCGCGCCGGAGCGCAGACTGCCCAGTCTGCTGTATCGCCGGTTGCCCAACCGGCAGGCGCAACCTCGCGCCCGATCG
>JBBQIU010000527.1:0-3604 GCA_038325245.1 Verrucomicrobiota bacterium | reverse complement strand
CCCTGAAGGACACGTGACACGATCGTCACAATGGCGACACCCGATCGCCCGGCCCCTCTGCCAGAGTATCTCCCATGGTGACGATGACGATGTACGACACCGAGCTGGCGCCACCTACAAGCTGCCTCTCCCAGGCCGTGCGGACGGACGGCATGTTCCCCCAGAACCTCACGGCCTGGGTCGAACCTGCTCGTCTGCTCGACGCCGTCCGAACCGCCGCCGAACGCGCTTGCGGCTGTTCATGGTTCCAACTCCTCGAGAGCCCCGGCACGTCTTCGGAGCCCGACGCCCTCCTCGTCCTCCTCGGCTACTGCTACCTCCAGGGGATCTACCAATCCATCGACATCCTCCGTCACCTCGACGCCGATGACACCCTCCAAGGCATGCGGCCCCTCCTCGCACTGCGTCCGGAACAGGTCCGCCGATTCCGTCGCGACCATCGCTCGCCCCTCACCGACTGCCTCTCCCACGCGCTCCTTGAACTCTGGCGCGGACAACACCCGACCCATCCGGATTCGGTCTTCTCGGACTCCCTTCTCCAGAGCCGAATGAATCCGCGCTTCCTCGAGCCCTTCTACATCCAAGCCCGTGAACGGCTCGACCGCGCGGTCATCTTGGATTCCATGGCGCTCGACTATTGAGACCGCAGCGCGGACTCGTCCGGAGGCGTCGAGGTCGGCATCGCATCCTGCGACGGTTGGGCAGGCACTTTTCCATTCCCGTTCCGTCGCCGCACTTCGGCCGCCAAACGCTCGAATCGACGGCGGGAAAGTCTCAAACCCAGTCGTCGGGTGCGGAATCGCGCCTTGTCCCGGACCGTCTCGTACACGTAGGCCTCGAATTCTGCACCGAACTGGGAAGGATCCGTCGAGCGTCCCAGTTGTGTGATCACCCGGAACTCGCGCCTGAAAATCCCGGGATTGACGCCAAGGACGACGCTCCCGAGCGCACGGGACCACCACGGAAAGCAACGACGCAATACCGCCGCCTCAAACCTCTCGTCGGAGAGGTTGAAGGCGCGACAGAACGCCGTACGAAACGGCATCAGCTTCGTGGGGAGGGGTGGCTTCACACAGGCCGGCCGCCAATCAAGTATTGGGATGTCACAACTTGCCCTTCGACCCATCTCCCCTGTCCAGAGAAAAGTCGGCGAATTCTTTGCGTTCTCCATGAACTGCACGTTCGTAGCGGCAGGCGTCCCACCGCCGTCTGGAGATTGGCCCCTTTTCCGGTCTGGAATCCCAACGGGATTGTGCCACCTGGGCGCAAACCCGTCGGGGTTGTGAATGATTCGGCGATCCCACCCAGGGTAGCTCGTTCCTCGCAACCCTGGGCTTTGGGACGCCATCCCTTCGGGATTGGGAAATGCCCTCCGCGCACATTGTGTAGAACGATCAGGGCATCGCCCTAGGCAGTCTCATGCCGCCCCTCTTGCCGGCGGCCGGTCAGAAATGACCATCTCCAGGCGGCAGGCGTCCAGCCTGCCGTAGAGCCGGGCATTTTGCCCGACGGATTGCTTCCGGTTTATCATCCGAATTTTCCTACTGCCCGACGACACGGAGGAAGGACACTTCGCCTTCGATGGGCACGAGCAGCGTCGTCTCATTCACGACAGCGACTTCCGTCCAGACGGTTTCATCCAGGCTCGCCTTGCGTTGCACCGTATACGGCGCCCGACCGCCGGTCCAAGTCAGCCGAAGGCTCCCGCCCTCGCGTGTTACCGCCAGGATCGGAGGCTCCGACGGCCCCACCGGGATATCCATCGGGTTCCATCCGCCCTGGGCGCTCAGGATTCCGTAGGCCGAAAGCGCGGTCCAGTCACTGGCCCAATTGCCATCGCGAAAGGCCCCTTTGAAACCGGCTTCCACGTAAAACCCGTCCACGGGTGCCGGGCGGGGCGAGCCAAGCGCCGGACTTCCGGCCATCAGTCGCGGATCCAGGCCCGCGTCTGCTTCCCGGCTGATCCCGCCGAGCAGCGGGTTCACGTTGGTCAGGTTGTTTTGCGCAGCCGTCGTGAAGACCTCGTTCGTGAACACGGGTGTCGTAAAACCCCACCAGATGTTGTCCATCAGCTTCGGCGTCGATCCGGTCTGCGGGCCGCCCCCCGTGAAAGGCTCGCCATTGAAGTCCGTGAAGACGCTGTTGTACCAGCCAGCTTGCAGGTAACGGCGCATGAGCATCGCATTATTGTTCGCGGTCCCGCCCGCCCCCGCGCCCGCTCCGATGAGCGTCGCGTTGTAGATCTCGTACGTCGACGCCGGCACGCCGGTGCCGTCGTTCCGCTCATTCGGTTCCCCGTTCTGTTCCGAGCCGTTGTCACGCCGGTCATTGGACTGGATCGAGAACCAGAACTGGTTCTTCCCGCTCCATCCCATGTCCGTGTCGAACGAATCGTCATCGTTGAAAGCAGAGACGAGGTACTTCGTGTTCACAGAGCCGCCGAAGAACTCGAACCCGTCATCGGCGAAGGAAATCACCTCGACATTCTCGATGACGGTGCCGCGCCCCACTCCCCCCAGGGAGAGACCGTTGATCTCCTTGTCAGGGCTGAGTTTCTGGCCCCCGTGCCGGATCGAGACATAACGGAGAACGCCAGAGCTGTCGTCGTCGTTCGCGCCACCATATCGGTGAACGAACTGCCCGCCGATCTGGCGGTCTTCAAGCCCTTCAAACACTTCGTACTTCGGCGTCGCCCCGTCCCCCGCCGCGTTGACCGCCTTGTTGATCCGGGCATTGCCCATAATCACCACGCCGCCCCACAGCCCGCGATCGGTGATCAACAGGTCCTCCGGATCCAGGACGTCATCGGACTCCGCCGTGAAGATGATGGGATTGTGGGGCGTGCCCTCGGCGAAAATCTTCCCTCCCTGGCACACGTAGAGCGACCCGAAGTTGGGGGCCGTGCCGTTGCGACCCTTGATGAGGGTGCCCGGCTCGATGCGGAGCGTCGCGCCGTTGAGCACATACACATATCCATTCAGCACATAGACGTTCGTCGCGGACCATGTCACATCACCCGTGATCGCCTCCGCGTTGATCGTCACCTCGTTTCGATAAGTCGGGACGAGGCCGCTTTGGGAGAGGGATGTCCAGTGCCGCAGCCAGTTATCCGCACCGTCAAACGCGCCGCGATACGCTACCGGATGAAAGAAACCGTCCGCGGGCGCCGTTCTGGGCGAGGTGAGAGCCTCGCTGTTGGGGAGCGGCCTGGGATCGAGCGATCCCGGTCGCTCCCGTCCGGCTCCCCGCAACAGCGGATTCACGTTGGTCGCATTGTTGTTGGCGGCCGTTGTGAAAACCTCGTTTGTGAAGTTCGGCGTCGTGAAGCCCCACCAAATGTTGTCCATGAGCTTCGGCGTCGATCCGGTCTGCGGGCCGCCCCCCGTGAAAGGCTCGCCATTGAAGTCCGTGAAGACGCTGTTGTACCAGCCAGCTTGCAAGTAACGGCGCATGAGCATCGCATTATTGTTCGCCGTCCCGCCCGACCCCGCGCCCGCTCCGATGAGTATCGTCTTCTAGGTCGATCGCGTCATCGCCCAGTTCTGGCTTGAAATCGTAATATAACTCGGAGCAAGGACCACAAGGACCCGTGGCACCCGACACC
>JBBQIU010000526.1:0-3605 GCA_038325245.1 Verrucomicrobiota bacterium | reverse complement strand
GGCTCCATCCGCGGAATCCACGAGCGTCAGGCCTGCGGCGACGTTGGTATTCCCCAGCGTGATCTCGACCCGGCGCGCGTCGGTGAACGGGCCCATCGGCCGCGGGGGAACGTATCCGGCCTTGAAGAGGTCAACGAAATGGCGCGTGGCAGCGATGTATTGACGCCCGAATTCCCGCGAATGAGCCACGTCGGTGCCTTCGTGAAATTCATTCCACGTCTCGACGAAGACGAGACGGGAGGGCCGGCGCAGGAATCGGAGCCAGTTTTCCTTGTAGAAACCGCCCTCGTCACGGGGGACGACCAGGGGATCACGACCGGGGACGGCGGAATGGTCGTAGCCCGGGCCGAGGGAAGCAACGCCTGGGTTCCTCAGGCCAAGGGCGCCGCCCCACGCGTAAACCTGTTCCGTCGGAACGTTCCAGGAGATCTCCCGGACGACGAAGGGAATGCGGCCGCCGAAATCGGCGGCGAAGGCGGTTCTCAGGTAGTCGGTGCACGACCGGTCGTGGCGGGAGGCGAACGCGGCGCTGTAAAGAAACACGACCGGCTGCCCGTCGATCATGGCCCAGTGGTTGGGAGGAACGAGGGAGAAGAAGTCGCGGATGGATTCGTAGAACCATTGCCGTCCACGGGGCGTGGTGAGGTCGATACGTTCATGGGCCTCGTTGAACTGGAGCGTGCTCGTGTCGTAGAAAAGGCCGATCCGGGGCGGCGCGAATCCCTGGGTGATGAGCTGTTGCCGGGCTTCGACGAGAGGCGGAATTCCGGCGTAACTCCAGGGGTGTTCGGCAACGGGCCTTCCCGGAAGGCGGGCGGACGGTTCCCCCCAATACACCGGCAGGACGACGTCGATGCCGGCCTCGATCATGTCGAGGAGCTGCGTCCGGTGCCAGGCGCTGGAGCGGTAGGAGAATCCGGTGAGGCTGGCCGGGTGGTCGGTGAGGGCGTCGGAGCCGTTGGCGTTGAGGAGGTGCTCCCCCGAGAAGACGTCATACCAATAGAAGTAGGGGGTGAGGACGAGGCGATCGTCCGCCTCGAAGGAAGTCGCCCCGTCGAAGTCGGAGGGTTGAAGGGCGGCATGAGGGCCGATCGCGGGATGAATCGCCGCCGGGATGGGGGCCGCGGTCGCGGCGACGGCAGCCAGGATCGAAGGTGTGCTCGCCGCAGCGATCCACGCGGCGAACAGGAAGGCGAGTCGGATGGCGTTGGGAGGAGGAGCCATGAGCCACGGTGGCCCGACGGGGGCGGGTGTCACGGACATTTCCGCGACCAGAATTTCGTCGTCTTCCGCGACGAAATGGTTTATCGGAACAAACGTTGCCAGAAAACGTTATGAAACCGCATTTACTTCTTTGTTCCCTGGTTGTTTTGGGACTTAACAGCCTCGGAGTCCGGGCGCAGACAGGTCCGTTTCCGGCAACGGATTGGCCGGCGACGCGCGATCTCTCAAAGAAGGTTCACTATATCGTGACGGATGGGGGGCTTGAGTCCCCTGGGGAAAACTGGGTGCCCGGGCTTTCGATTTTGGACGGGGGCGATCAGACGACGCAGGACTTTGCGATCGGAGGATTCACCGGCAAGAAGGCGACGAGCAGTTTTCTGAACATCGCAGACACCCTATACGAGGAGTGGGCCGACGACCCGTTCATCGACATCCTCGTGCAGGCGTACGGCGACGAGGCGCTTTTCAACACGGCGGGCGAACCGCGGAACTTCAATTTTCTGACCGGAATCCTGCCGGGGGGGGCGTTTCCGGTGGGTGGCCAGGTGCCGGTGGAGGCGAGGAACAAGAAGTGGAACTGGATCCTGTTCCGGATTGCGAACGGTGTGCGGGCCTCGGACGGATCGTTGCTGGTGGGGACGATTCCGGAGAACGCCCAGGGAGCCTTTTCGATGGGCGGCGTGAACGGGGGGACGATTCGCTTTGAAGGCGTGCCGAACCTGATCGTGCGGGTGGTGGCGTTTGGGGCAGAGGGAGCCTTCGGGACGCCGGCGGACATCAACAAGTTTGAACCCGCAGAAGCATGTGACCCTGAGCCCGAGACGAACCTGGTGGGCATTGATGTCAGCGGGAACACGGCGAACCGGATCGAGATCCTGAACGAAGGCGATCAGACGGTGGTTTACGAGGACGCCGTCGGTCCGGCGAGCGACCGCCGGCGTGTGGTGAAGCCCGTTGGGACGTTCCTGAACTTCGGGATCACGGGGAACTATCTTGGGAAGGCGTGCAATGACCCTCGTTCGGTCAAGGTATGTATCGAGTTCTACGACGATCCGGCGTTCGAGGGTGGCGAGGTGCGGTTTGGTCCGGAGGCGTTCGCAACGGATGGGGCGACGGGCATTGCGTTGGTTCCGATGGCGAGCCGGCATCTGATGACGGGCACGGGGACCTGGATTCGCCGGTCATGGACCATTCCCGCGGTCAACCTGCGCGGGGTGAATGCCGGCGCCCTGACGGCGGGGCCGCGGTTCGTGTCGGAGGGCGGGGTGGTTGGGGTTTCCAACTTCCAGTTGGCGTTGCTTCGGACAGGACAGCATCCGCTCGCGGGGCAGGACCCCCTTGTGAATTGCTTCGAGGATCCCGCCGTCTGCACCGACGCTTATGGGAACTTCGCCGAACTGGACCTGTCGAAGGACCTCAAGGATGGCATCGACGTGGGATCCAGCGGTGGCGACCAGGTCATGGTCGTGGAGGAGGCCGGACCAGCGAACGACCGCCGCATGGCCGTGAGACCGGCCTATGATGATGGACCGGTCGGCGCGACCCACCAGTACCTGAATTTTGCGATCACCGAGGAGGCGCTCGGGCCGAGTTCACAGCCGCCGGCCCGTCTGGCGATTTGCGCCACTTACTATGACGACCCCGAACTCGCAGGCGAGACCCTGCGTCCGGAGGTTTATTATACGGAGGTCGGTGGAACGGTGCGTCTCGCCTTCACCCCGGGAAGCGTTGCGGGGACGCTCGAGGGGACCGGGACCTGGAAGGAGATGTACTGGGAAATCGCCGACATGAAGTTCATCGGGGTGAACCAGGGTCCGCAGGCCGCGGCGCGCTTTTTCGCCAGCGGAAAGGTGGCCGTCAGCCGGCTTCGGTATACGGTCATCCGTCCGTGCGGGCCAAGCGCAGGGGTCAATCTTCTCGAGGACTGCAAGCCTCCGGCGGATGTTTCCCTTGCGACCGCGAGAGCTGCTGACGGGAAGGTGGTTCTGAGCTGGCCCGCGAGCGCCGAAGGATTTGTCCTGCAGTCGGTGCCGGCGATAGGCGGCGCGTGGGAGAACGTGGCCAACGTTCCGGTCGTGGCCGGCGATCTCCTGACGGTCACCGTCACACCCACGGGAACGCGGTTCTACCGTCTCGCCCGGCCGTGACTCAAACCGGCCTGACGCAACATCGTTGAAGAATCTACCCGCCCGGCGCATCCCCGTGCCGGGCGGGTCTTCGTTCACAGGGACGGGGTGGAATCGAGGACGAGATCGAAATGGGCGGACAGCTCGCCGAGCTTCGATTCCGGCAGCGGATTGAACGCCACCGTGATCGCGTCGCGCTGGCGTGTGTCGCGCACGCCCTTCCAGACGCCGTCCGATTCGTTGCGCGGATCACCC
>JBBQIU010000525.1:0-3605 GCA_038325245.1 Verrucomicrobiota bacterium | reverse complement strand
CCCCCAGCGAAGCCTTTGCCCTGGACGGGAGCCGAACCTGGCGGACCACGACCCTTCGCCTTGCGGACGCGCGCTTCCTCAATGGCCAAAACAGCGGGGCCGATTTACGCCTCAGCGTCGGTGAGGTTCCCATTGGCATCCGTCGAATCCAACTGGTGCGCGAGGGACTCAAGGCCTTGCGTTTCGAACCGATCGAAGGTTGCGAACTGGAAGTCTTCGCCGCGCCGGGGTCCCTTTATGAATTGGAAGGCTCCGCGGACCTCGCGTCCTGGCAATCCCTCGCCCGGATTCGGCCCGCCTTCTCGGTCTCCAGGCACCTCGACCCCACCGCTCGCGACCATGCCCGGCGTTGGTACCGGCTCCGACGCCCGCCGTCATAGCAAAAACCTGCTTCCCGCTCATGCCCGCGACGTGTTGGATGACGGCGCGATGCCGAATGCACGACGAACCCGGTCGCCAGGGCCCGGGCCCGCGGAAAGTGGCGAAGACACGCTCCCAACCCTCTACGTCAAACCCGGTGAGGCGGATCGTATCCTCGCCGGCCATCCGTGGATCTATGAGAGCAGCGTCCTCCGGCACACCCGTGACCCCGTCGATGGCGACGCCGTCCAGGTAAAGGATCACCGTCGGCGTTTCCTCGGCGTCGGATTCTACAATTCCAAGTCCCGAATCCGCGTCCGCGTCCTCGGTCTCGAACGGCGGGAGCTGGACGACCAGTTCTTTGAGGGCCGCCTGAACGAAGCCATTGCACATCGTCGACGCTTCCTCCCCGAAGCCACGTCTTTCCGTGTCGTCAATGCCGAGGGGGATCGTCTGAGCGGACTCATTATCGACAAGTACGAGGATGTGCTCGTCATTCAAACGTCCTCGCTCGCCATGGATCGCCGGAAGCCATTGTTCGTCCGGCTGCTTCAGAAACTTCTCAGCCCCAGGGCGATCCTGGAACGGAATGACATGGGATCCCGCCGTTTCGAGGGCCTGCCCGAGGCCAGCGGGTTACTTGCCGGAGAACTCTCCGAGTCGGAACAGGCGGCGCTCCCGGTCCGTCTTAACGGGCTCGAATTCGAGGTCAACCTCCAGGCGGGACACAAGACGGGCCTCTACCTCGATCAGCAGACCAACCATCAACTCGTCGCTGGCCTCGTCCCGGGCCTGCCACGCACCGCCACCGTGCTGGACGCCTTCAGCTTCATCGGTGGTTTCGGCCTCCATGCCGCCCGTGCCGGCGCCGCCTCGGTCGTCGGGATCGATCAGAGCGAGGAGGCCACCCGCGTCGCCCAGCGCCTCGCCGAAACCAACGGTCTGGCGAATCGCTGCACCTTCGAAACCGCGAACGTCTTCGACTGGCTCCGCACCCACACCGCCGCGGCCACCCCGCAGACGGAGACGCCCCCGGCACCCTCGTTTGATATGGTCATCCTCGATCCGCCGTCTTTCACCCGCAATCGAGCCGCCGTTCCGGACGCCCTGCGCGGCTACAAGGAAATCCACCTGCGCGGTCTCAAACTCCTCCGCCCGGGTGGCATCCTGGCAACGTTCTGCTGTTCCCACCACGTCGACGCCCGGACGTTCGAGACGGTGATTCAGGACGCCGCCCGGGACGCCCGGTGCCTCCTCCGTCGGATCGCCATCTACCAGCAATCCGCGGATCACCCTATTCTCCCGGCGATCCCGGAATCCGAATACCTCAAAGGCTTTGCCTTCGAATTGCTCTCGGCATGAGCTCTGCCGATTCCCACACACCCACACCTGCGCCAGCGCCCATCCCGACGCCGGTCCCGGATCCCGAAAGCGTCCAGCAGCCAGGGACGGGGCGGTTCTGGCTGCTTTCCGTCGCCTGGATCCTCCTTTACCTCACGGTCGTCATCGCATGGGGCCAGCGCAATTCGTGGCCCGACGACCTGATCCTCTGCACCCTGGTGGCGCCCCTGACCGCCCTGGTCATTTCCACCCTTTACGCGGTCTACCGCTTCGGAATCCGGATTGACCGCCTGCCGGGCCAGCAGGAACAACTGATCGCCGCCCTCATTCTCGCGGTTGGTGTTGCCAGCGGCCAACTCCTCCTCATGAGCGTGGGCCTCGTCGCGCTTGCCACCGCCTGGCTCCGACCGGGAGGGCCCGATGTCGACTGGACCGAATGGCTGAAGATCCCGCTCGTTCTGCTCACGACGCTTCCATTCTGGCTCGATTTTCATGGGAACCGCTCCGCGCTGTTCACGCTCTTTGACGACCCGATCTGCAATCCCACCTTCCAACTGCCCCTCGCCCTCACCACCACCCAGACCCGCATTGTCGCCTATTGCGCGCTGCTCTCCCTGGTCCTGCTCCTCCACGGCCGCGCCTTCTGGATCGTCGTGCCCATTCTTCCGGCCTTCCTCCTCGTCATTGTCTCCCTCCCGAAGTGGATCCCCGCCTGGTCCGCGCTGCCTCCCACCCTCCGGCATCTCGCCCCCTGGGTCCTCGGTATCCTCCTCCTCTCGTCCCTCTCATGGCTCGCGTTGCGCCTGGACGACGTGTTCCGCCGCATGATCTCCGGCGAAACCCTGCGCCGCTGGTTCGAGGAACGTCGCTATCCCCCCTGGCTCGCCGTCCTCGTCGTCACGGCGGTCCAGATGGTCCCGTTTAAACCTGTCGACTTCGATGCCTCCCAGATCGCCGCCTTCGCCGGCGTCGCACTCATGGCCCTGGTCCTTCTGGTCCTCCGCTGGCGCTCCGGACGCGGCCCCACCCACTCACGTTCCGTCGCCATGGTGGCCGGCGCTCTTGTCCTGACCCTCATCGCGGAATTCACCACCAATGACAGCCTCCGACGCGTCGCCATTGGCTTCGTCCTCATCGGGCTCCTCTCCTGGCACTGCTTCTGGCGCCTGCGCATTTTCGTCACCGCCGGTCTGCTCTCCATCCTACTGCTCGCGCTCCCGGAGGAAATCGTCCCGGAACTCAGCTCCCCTGATCTCTTTCTCGGGATCCGCCTCGCCGGCGCCGTCGCGCTCCTCGCCCTGCTTGTCCGGTTCTCGATACCCGCACAGCCCACACCCGGCGATTCCGGGTATACCGAGGAATCCTGGATCCCCGCACGACGCTTCGCCCTGATCCTCCTCGGCTTGATGGTGCTCTTTCAGACCGCCGCCGCCGTCTGGCCCGAGCACGTTATGCCCACGGAAAGGGAGGTTCTTCCACCTTCAACCCAATTGCCGACAACCGGCCAGACCGCCAGCAAGCAGGTCTTCGACCGAGCCGGCGTCGTCTACGTCCGCGTTACGTCCCCCAGGAAAACCCCGTACTTGATCGAATCCCCCGAACGCGCGCTCCAGCGGGCCGGATGGACCGTACTTCAACGCCTTCGTGTCTCCCAACCCCGCGGTGACGCCAACGTCCTCCAGATCTTTCGTGCCGAGGACAAAAGGACCGGCTGCATCCTCTGGTGGTTCGAGCAGGGCTCCCGAAGCTTCGGCAACCATCTCTACGCCCGCCGCGTGCTCTGGAGCGGCTGGCATCTCGCCGACCGCAAGCTCCGCCATGTTTACCTTGAGTCCTTCGATCTGACCGAACCCGCAGACCTCATCGACTTCGCCAGCCGTCACCGATGGTCCACCGTCGACATG
>JBBQIU010000524.1:0-3605 GCA_038325245.1 Verrucomicrobiota bacterium | reverse complement strand
CCAAACCTGGCATTTCAATGTCCAACAACACCCAGTCCGGCGCGTGACGAACATAGGCGCGGACCGCGGACCACCCGTCCTCAACCGTCAACGTCTCCATGCCCCACGCGCGGACCACGCACTGAATACAGTCCCGCATTCCCCGATGATCATCGGCGATGAGTACTTTCATAGACCCGCGTTCCGCAGTGATCCGTCACGGCAACCCAATAATGCCCTCCTCGCATCCTGATGTGAATTCGTTGACCTGCGTATTTTGGCCTACGTCGACGGACGTAGAAGGGGATTGGCCCGGGCCGCACTGGAGGGTTGTCCGTCGCTGCCTCGTCTCCGAAAGTCCCGCCATGTCCCGCATTCATCCCCGCCCAGCGCACGACCGCACCCCGTCTTCGGGCGGGCGCGACTCCTCGGGACCTTTCCCCCCATTCCGAAACCGAGGCGCCTTATGGACCCCATCCGCGTGACCCCACACGGTGGGATACCCCAACGGCATCCAACCGTCCAAGTGACCCCGTGCAACCGCGCGCTTCGTCACTCCGCTACGGTCTCGTCCGTGGGGCTCTCGCTGCTGGTTCCCATCCTGCTGCTCCAATCGAACCTGTTGGCCCGCGATTTCGTCACCGTGCGCGACTGGGGTTCCGACCAGAACACCGACCTTGCCATGGTTCAGGCCGCCGCCCAGACGACGGACGGATTGCTTTGGTTCGCATCGGTCTCGGGGCTGTATCGGTTCAATGGCCATGAATTCCGGAGCGTCGACCCGAGACCGGGGGAGCAGGATGACACCCCGAATGTAACGGCGCTGCTCGCCGACCGGGATGGCTCCTTGTGGATCGGAACCTTCGCCGAGGGGCTCTACCGCGTGAAGGAAGGGGCGTCTTCGACGTACCGCTCCGACAAGGGACTGACCAATGACCGCATCAAGTGCCTCTACCAGGACGCCGCAGGCACCGTTTGGGTCGGCACCGATGGCGGCGGTACGTTCCACCTTGTTGACGGGAATTTCGTCCCGCTGAATCTGCATGACCAACCCGCGCCGGCCCATCCTACCGCCTTCGGCGAGGATGCCCGAGGCCGGTTCTGGATCGGCACCTTCAACAGCGGCCTCTATCGGTTGCACGAAGGAAAGGTTGAGACTCACTTCAGCCCCAGCCCGGGTGCGAGGGCGATTCATCAGGGAACGGATGGCCGACTGTGGCTGATCACCACGAGCGGCCTCGCCTGGCTCGAAGACGACCGCCCGCATCGCGTCAATCTCCTCCAGGCCGATGGTTCCACCACCAACAAGGTCTACATCACCAGTTTCGCCCAGGACCGTTGGGGCACCTTCTGGCTGGGAACCCTGCAGGGGCTGATCCGGTATTCCGGCGACGACGACGGCCAGGAATTCCTCTCCCGTGACAGGGGCCTCGGCAATGGACTGGTCACCGGGGTGTTCGCCGATCGCGAAGGCAGTGTCTGGGTAGGCACCGAAGTCGGGGACCTTCACCAACTGCGCCGGCAGAAGATCCGCATCATCGCTCCGTTCGAACAGGGCCTCCAAGGCATCAATGCCCTCCATACCGATCGCCAGGGGCGGCTCTGGATCGCCGGCTCCGAAGGTCTCGTCGGTTGGCGGAACGGCCACCGCATCTGGTCGCCACCGACGGATTCACCCGCGGCCAGGGAGGTCTGTGCCACCGGCGAGGATGCCGAACGCCGCCAGTGGTTTGCGCTCCGTTTCGGCGACTGGGGTTATCTCGGGACCAACGGGATCGTCATGGTCTCCACCAGCCACCTCAGCACCGGCCAGCGCTCACCGAACTTCTTCCTGCAAACCCGCCATCACGGGTTCCTCGTCGGCACACCCCATCATTTCGTCCAAATCACCACCAACCAGACGCTGGTGCCCCTTGCGGATTTAAACGTCTCCCATTCAGGGATCAATTGTGCCTACGAAGCCCCCGACGGAACCCTCTGGATCGGCACCAGCTAAGGGCTTAATCAGCTCAAAGACGGCGAAGTCACCAGCCATATCGACCTGAAGCCTCGGCCGATCGAAATCGTCACCGCCCTCTCCGGCGATCCCGACGGCACCGTGTGGATCTGCACATTTCGCGGACTGTGGCGCCATCGCAACGACACCTTCTTTGCCTTCGGCATCAATCACGGCCTCCCTTCCCGCGCCGGTTCGTTCGTCGATGACGGCCAGGGTTCGCTGTGGGCGCACTTCGGAACCGAGATCCGCCGTCTCTCCAAAGACGAACTCAACGCCATCGCCGACGGCCGGAAGGTCCGGGTCGACCCTCGCACATGGGGCCGCAACGAAGGTCTCACCGCGTCCATCCCCGCCGGCGTCCAATACGGCGCCGCCCTGCCCAACGGCCAGGTCTGCTTCGGCACCGATGCCGGCGTCGCCTTCGTCCAAATTCAGGACCCACCGGTCAATGATGTTCCACCCAGGCCCATCCTCGAGTACGTCGTGGTCAATGGCGAACGGTACGACTGGTCCCAGCGCCCCCGAGGGGCCTCCCATCCCATTGTCCTCCCGCCGGGATACAATAGCCTGGAAATCCACTTCGCCGGACTGAGCTTTGCCGCCCCGTCCCAGGTCACCTACGCGTACCGGATGCTCGGATTAAACCCGGCATGGGAACCCACTCAAGGCGACCGGTTCGCCTCGTTCCGCGCCCTGCCCCCTGGCAAGTACGTTTTCCAGCTCAGCGCCACCAACGAGGCCGGGCTCGGCAGCCTCCAACCCGCCACCTTGGCGGTCGTCGCCCTCGCCCCATGGTGGAGCACCACGCCGGCCCGCGCCCTCGCCGCCACGGCCGTACTCGGCGGCGTTTCCCTCATCTACGGCCTCCGCATCCGGTACCTCAAACAGCTCAGCGCCACCCGCCGGGATTACTCGCAGCGCCTCCTCGACCACCAGGAATCCGAACGCAGTCGACTGGCCCGTGAGCTCCATGACGGTCTCGGCCAGGACCTCCTCATCATAAAAAATCAGGCCGCCCTGCTCGAACTCGACCTCCCCGAAGACCCCAACCTGGTCCGCTCACGCCTCCGCGATATCGCCGAAACCTCGCAGTCCGCCATCAACCAGGCACGCGACATCGCCCATAACCTCCGTCCCGCCGAACTCGATCGCGTCGGTCTCGCGTCCTCCATCGAAGCCATGGTCGACCGAACGTCGGCCAGCAGCCCCATCCAGTTCGAAGCACGTATCGCACCCATCGACGGTTGGCTTGAGAAACCCGCGGAGGTCCTCATCTACCGCATCTCGCAGGAACTGGTGAACAACATCCTCAAACACTCCGGGGCCGTACACGCCCGAGTTCACCTCGCCCTGCTCCCCGAGGAGGCCGCGATCGAACTCCGAGTCGACGATGATGGGCACGGATTCAATACCGAAGCCCACCAAGGCCTTCAGGTCCATCACGGCCGGCGCGCCGGCCTCGGACTCCCAAGCGTGCGGGAACGGGTCGAAATGCTCCGTGGCTCCGCCCACGTCGAGTCCGCGATCGGCTCGGGAACCCGCTGGTGCATCCGCATCCCGACCGCCACAAACCGCGCCTGAACACGGTTTAGCAGCCTGTCTGAAAAGTCAGTGGAGTCCTGTTTTC
>JBBQIU010000523.1:0-3606 GCA_038325245.1 Verrucomicrobiota bacterium | reverse complement strand
AGAAGATCACCTGGGACCAGGCGCTGAACTCGCAGGAGGATCTTTCACCCGAAGCCTACGCCTGGGACGCGGCGCCGCCGAAGTCGGAGATCGCGCGACCGGGGTTCACGAAGTTTGTCTGAGCCGGACCGATTCCGTCATGACGCACGCGAAGGCGCGATGGAAGAAGACAGATCCTGGACTCATCGACCCGCCTCAATCATGGCGTGAATGACCCGATGCCCAGCGCCCAGGGCCCCCAAGAAAGCGGGAATCACGGTTTTCGACCGTGCACTATCCCAGCAACCATTCGTAGGCGGGCTGGACCTCAATCCCCGGAACTTCCAGACCGGCGAGAGCGTCGCGGTCGAACACCAGGAGACGGCGGGTGGCGCGTGGATACTCCTTCGCCGCCTCCACCAGCGCGCGCAGTTCCCGGGCCCGTGTTTCGGCGTTTGTGAGGTCGGCGCACACCTGGATAAGCTCCTCCCCGACGGCCGGACGGCGGGCCATAAAGTCGACTTCCAGCCCATTGGCCGTCTTCACGTAGCCCACCTCGGCCCCGCGCCTTTCCAGTTCGTTCAACACCACCGTCTCCAGCGCACGCCCCGTGTTCGATCGACCGCTTGCATCGAAGGCGCGGATGAGACCGGGGTCGGCGGGATAAATCTTCCGCGGATTCGAATTGCGCTGACGCTCTGACTCCGTGGCGAGGGAGACCGCCGACAACAGGAATGCATCCAGGAGGTGTCCCAGGAATTCATGCACCGCATCCTTGGCGACCCCGTGGCCTTGCGCCTTGAGGTCCTGATGGAGGCGGTGGGCGCTGAAGCTTCCGGCCGGGTTCCGGAGGCACTGGCGCACGAGCCACCTCAACGCCGCCACTTGGGACACGCCGTGTCGCTCCACGATGTCCCGGAAGAGAACGGTGTCCACGTAGCTCTGCAACAGTTCGATCCGAACCCCCGGCTCCAATCCCTGGGCCTCGGGGAATCCGCCTTCAACGAGGAACTCACGGAAACGCTTCTCCAACAGCGAGCGATCGGCCGAGGTCCAGCGTCGCGCATCCTTGGTCGGCTCTTCGCGGCGGTGCCGCAGGAACTCCCGGAAGCTGAAGGGCCGGATGACCGTCGCCATCCCCCGCCCGCGAAGCGAGGTGTGGACCTCGCGGGAAAGCATTCGCGCTGAGGATCCGGAAACCACGACTTCGACCTTCTCGGAGTCCAAAATCCGGCGCACGAACCGCTCCCAATCGGGGACGAGCTGAATCTCATCCAGAAACCAATGCACTGTCTCCCGTCCCCGAAGCGCTGGATAACGCCGGTAGTATTCCTCGAGCAGGAATCCCAGCTGATCCACGCCAATGCCGACCAGCCGGTCATCGTCGAAGCTCAGATACAGTGCCCGTTCAATGGGCCGTTCGGCGCGACGTTCGTCCAGCAACTGCTGAAGATAGGTCGTCTTGCCGGCCCGCCGCATTCCAATGACCGCATGGGCCTTCCCGGGGACTGCCGACAAACGCGCCTCGCGACGGGTGAGTTGGCCTGTGCCAGTCGGTTCCAACGCGTTGCTCAGCTTCTCCCCCAGAACCGGATGCAAGCTCACGCCGACAGGATTGGACCCATGTGTCCTTGTGTAAAGGACACTTTTGCTCACATCGGACCTTCCTTGGATGACACATCGCGCGTGGAGTCTCGCCAGTCGAGGGTAGCCAAGGGCCCCCTCAAACGGCCACCCAATCGAAAGGGAAGCCTGCGCGAGATTTACCGCCCTCCCGTGACAAGGGCGCCTTCCGGCTGATGCCAGAGCGACCGCCAATAATCCTGCTCGACCGCGTAGGCGTCGGTCACGTCCTCCGGTGTCGCGCCTTCGGGCAGCATCCCGTAGCGCTTCATCTCGCGGAACCAGTCCTTGCGCGGAACGAATCCCGCCATGTCGAACCGCCGGTCCCGATCCAGGTACCGGTGGCCCGCGTCAATCATGGCGTGAATCGCCCGATATCCCTCATCCGTAGTCGAAGCGAACACGGAGGGGGCGTTCGTCGAATCGGGCGGATGGCACAATCCCCAACCCCCGGCTTCCCGCGCCAGCGGAGCGAGCAGCATCAGCGACGTCTCCGGATGCGAAAGGTTGAACACGATGTGGCGGCTCGTGAGCAGACGAGGATCATCCATGCTGGGTTGCCAGAACGAAACGCCACGTTCATCCGCGAGGGTGAGAGGCAGACGGCGGCCGGGGGACTCGTGACAGGGAAGGCAGCGGTTCTGAATGACGTCGCTTGCCGCCCGGGTCTCGGGCCAGGACTCCCCCGTGTTGACCTGGTTGTTCTCCGCATAGTTCCCAATCATGCCGCATCCGAGCGCGGCATAGGTGCCGGGATACGCGGCGCCCGTCTCGATCCACAACCGCAGTACCTTTTTCTGATGTTCGGTGGCCTGCACGCCGGAGTGGGAGCCGTCGAGCAGCCTCAACAAGCGGCTTGCGCTGCTTCCCAGGGTGCGCGGGTCGTAGTTGCTCTTTGGCTCGTTGCGGCCATCCGCGAATAGACGCGCAATGGTCAGCATGTAGTAGCCCTGGCTGTAGATCGGACCCCGGTCACCTGTGAAGAGCAGTCGCCCGGCGCGGGGACCGCCCCGAGGCGTCTTCTCGTATCCGTGGCACTCGACACAGAGCGCGTCGAGCACTGGTTGCACATCGCGCGGGAAGTCGAGGACGTCCGGGACGTCGCGCACCGGTTCGATCACGGCCGGCGGCTTTCGCACCGCGAGCGTCGCATGGAAATCGGCCCGCGGCGTCTGGGAGCGATGCTCATGGCAACCGACACAACTGAGCGTCTCGCCGGGCTGGACGCTGGAGAAACTCTGCATCCGCTTCACCGAGAGGTCATTCTCGTCCAGCGCCACAAAGAAGACGCTCCGCATCGCAGGCACTTCGAAATAGGCGCTGCCGTCCTCCTCGACCGGGACCGTCCCAAGGATCCGTTCCAGGGTGAACGTCCCGCCGTAGCTGATGGGCTCCATGCCGCCCGTGTAGTGGATTGGCATGGGCAGCGTCTCGAGAACGAGCAGCTTACGGATCTCGCCCTGTTTCACGCCCGTCATGTTCCGGCCGTGATTCACATCCGCGAGCAGCATCCGGCCCGTGGTTTCCTGGGGCTTCACCCGGTTCTGGAGGATCGGCTCCCGCGCACGGGCGAGCACGGGTCGCGGCTCATGACACTCCAATTTCGCAGCCAGGTCCTCCGCGGAGAGCTTCAGAAGTTCCACCGTCCGTCCGGCGCCATTCATCAGCACGAGTGACGGACCTGAGGCGGCGAGGAAGCAATCTTCGCCAAAGCCCCAGGGATCTCGGAAATGGGCTCCCTTGCTGATGGCCCGAGCGAAGTCCTGGGCGTCGGGTCCGCCCTTCGAATCCACGACCGTGACGACTCCGTCGTGTTCCCGTTGGCCGTGGCCGGGCGAAAAGCTCGCCACGATCTTGTCCGTGCCCGCGATGGGTTTGGCGTCGATCATCGTGGTGCCCGGGTGGAGGTTGCCAAACCATGTCATCTGCCCTGTGCCATCGGGATTCGATACCCAAAGGTGATGGAAGTGGACCTGGCTCCGGTCCACGTACTCCCAGCGCGTG
>JBBQIU010000522.1:0-3608 GCA_038325245.1 Verrucomicrobiota bacterium | reverse complement strand
CGGCCATGGATTCGCGCACCGCACCCACGGCGGCGCCGACGGCTGGGACACCGCCGAGGACGAGCGGCGCCAGGCGGTCGCCTATGGCCTGGCACGCCGCCGCCACCACGCGAACGAGCATGATGATGAGTTTGATCGGATCGAGGATTCCATCGATGAGGCCCTCCAGCAGCCCGACGGCATAACCTCCGACGAACTGCGGACCGCCGCCCGCCGCGATGTTGGCGACCTTGTTGCTCGCGGCGACCTTGGTGTCGTCGTCCTGGCTCTTCAGTTGTTCGAGGAACCCGATGACGGCGGACTTGATGAGGCTGGCCATCGGACCGAGTCCCGTGAGGAATGCGGGGAATCCCCGGACGAACTGGGTGATGAATTCGAGGACGAACCCGATGACCGGTGGTTTGAGGTCATCGGGGCAAAGCATCCAGATCGCGGCGGCGATTGCGACGGGCAACAGCGGCGGGTTAAGCGCCACGAGGACGAGTCGGAGGAGGAAGTCGAGGATCGGCTGGAAGATCGCCGCGAGAGCGTCGAAGACGGACCGAATGGCATCACCCAGATCGGTGAATCCTTCGTCAGCCCAGTCCGCTAGTTCCTGGAATTGACTGGCCACATGGTCGAGGACCCGTGTGACGGCTGTGAGGCAACTGTTGGCGCCGAAGGCTCCGAGAACCTCACCGAACGTGGAGGCGACGTCGGCGGTGACGCCTGCCAACCAGGAGGCGGCGCCGGCTATCGCGGCGCTGACGCCGCTGACGAGTCCGATGATTCCTGGGAGGATGTCGTTGGCGAGGATCTCCCGGGCCTCGACCAGGATTTCTTCCGTGTTCCAGTTGTTCCAAAGCCAGACGAGCTTTTCGTAAATCGGAGGGAGAACCTGTGTCAGGACGACGATCGGACCCAGCGGCGACAATAGGAGGAGCGTGCCGGCGACGGCCATGAGCGGGGTCTTGATCGGCTCGATCGTTTCCAGGAACGAATCCCACAGCGCCGACGCCTGTTCCGCCAACCAGTCGCGGATGCCCGAAGTGCCTTCCCACGCCAGGTTGAATTGCTCGCACAGCCAGTCCCAGGCCTCCTCCGCATGGGCTCGCAATGGACCCGTGATTTCCTCGATCCAGGAAATCATGCCGGTGAAGCCCGCCCAAATGGCGCCGCCGACGCTTTCCAGGAAATCGAGCACGGGCACCCCAACGTTCTCCCAAAGGCTGCTGAAGATGCCGTCGGCGGTGTCAGCCGCGCCGGTGATGCCGTCGAGGATGGGATCGCCGAAGATTTCAATGGCATCGACGAGAGGCCGCATGAGGGCTCCCGCGGCGGCGGTGGCGCCTTTGCCAAGCCCGCTCCACATGCCCTGCACGCCTTCAGAGAGAGACGAAAAGGTCTGTTGGATCGTGGAGACGATATCCAGATCCTGAAGTGGCGAGAGGAGGGCTCCGACGAGGGCGTCCAAGCCTGAACAGAAGAGGTCCGTCAACTGGCCTGCGAAGCCACCGCGAACAAACGAAAGCAAACCCGGCGCGAACACTTCGACGAGGTTCGCGAGTTGGTCGCCAGCAAATTCAGCCGCTGCACCGCCCACGTTGGCGGCGGTATCCCAAGCGCCTTCGCCTACCGAAACGACCGCCCCTGTGACGTCGTCGAAGGTTGGGAGACTGACGTCGGGGAGCGAGAGGCACTGGACGCCTATCATGCCGGCGGATCGATGGAGCAAAGGATGGGCGCCCGACGATGGAGGACCGCGCGGCAGCGACTGGACGTCATACGCACCCGGCCTCGGGGCGGCCTGCTGCACCGTGTGCGCGAGTTCATGCGCGAGCACGCTCTTGCCGGCCGGTGTCTTCACGTCGCACGCGTCGCGGCCGAGGACGATATGACTTCCGAAGGTGAACGCCCGTGCGTGAAACGTGTCGGCCCACCGGGCGGCAACCTGGCCGCGATGGATTCGAACGGCGCCGAAGCCGACCCCGAAGCGCGCCTCGAACCATTCGCGAAACGGCTCTTCGAGGGCTTCGCCGGCGCCCAGGCCGGGAATGGGCAGTGGGGTCGCGGCTACGGACGGTCGCGAGGGACGCCGGAAACCGGGATGATGGGGTGAAGCGTCGTCGTCGGGTGGAAGGGCGAGGGCCATGACGTGTCCCGCCACTGCAGCCGCCTCCAGTTCCAAGGTCGAATCATCGAGGACAGGGACCTGGACGGTTGGGGGGCGGGAGGGTCGACGAGGCACCGAGTTTTGGGGAGTGGCAGCTGTGGACTGGGCGTTCGCGTTTCGCGGGCATCGGGGGCAATGGCCCCCGCAGGCGCAGGGGGGAGATCGTGGAGACGGAGCCAACCGTGGGGCGAAAGGCGAGGGGGGGATTGGGCCTGACGGCGACGGCGCGAGACCGGCCTGGCGTTCGCGGGAAGGCGCGGGGCGGGCGGGTCCGGCGACGGCTTTGGCGGGGACAGCCATCAGGAATTGGGCGCCGAGGCGTCGCCGACGGGAGGCGCCGGCGTCGCCGATGTGCCGGAGTTGGTGGGGGGACTCGGGGGCGGATGGGTGGGCGGGGCCGGGGTGGGAACGGCGATGGTGATTTCGGTCTCGTCCCAATTCGGACCCCCACGAGTGTTGGCCGCACGAACCGTGACGGCGCCGGTTTGCGCGCCAACGGTGAGGACGCCGGTCGTGGCATCGATGGTGCAACCCAGCGGGGTGCCGCGAATGGAGAAGTGGAGATTGCGGCTGTTTGGAAAATGCTCGGCGTTGATCTGGACGGTATTGGGAGTACCCCCGGCGGGGGATGGAGCCACGGTCGAAGGGCTGGCAGTGGCATTTCGAACGCCGGTGAGTCCCTCGTAGGGCATGCGATTGGTCTCTCCGTTGACGGTGGCGACGAATTCCACCCCGGTACCGGCTGTATCGAATCGCAACTCGCGCCGATGGGTGGTGGACGCGAACTGCGTCCAGCGACTTCCCGCCGCGGCGTGGGGGCACCACCAATGGAGTTCCTGGTCGATGGTGAACCCTGCGGGAATCGGATGGGTCGGGGTGGGATTCGAATCGCTGGCGAGGTGTCGGCCGAGGTCCACCATGGACTTCGCGATGCTGACGATGTCGTGGTCGCCACCGAGTTCGGCTGTGCTGATGAGAAACCAATTGCCGCTGGCATCGGAGGCGGCATCGGGAAGGGTTCCCGTCCTCAGCGTGAACTCGCCGAAGGGCGTGTTGAACGTATGCGAGGCAGTGTTCGGGTCCGGGAGGTTGGGGAACTTCTCGCCGACCGCCACGCCCTCAATGGCGTCGGTGCCGCCGGATGCGCGGGCAAAGACGTGATCGAAGACGCCGCCGTATCGTGTTGAATCGGTTGGATCGCCGACGGCCTGGGTGCTGCCGATGGAGTTCGGATGCGAGGCCAGGAGGAAGGTGGAGAGTTGGCCGCCGCTGCTGTTCGTAGCCCCCACACCCAGCGTGCCGGCGGCTTGGTTCGCCGACGGCGTGAGGACCGCTGTGCGGGTGGCCGCGTTGACTTGGGCTGGAGTGCTGCCGGGCGCCGCGGGCGGGGAGACAAGGGTTGTGCCTGGGTCGAGGGCGGCGGTGCCGGCGGTCAGATTCCAGGTGATCGGGGCCG
>JBBQIU010000521.1:0-3617 GCA_038325245.1 Verrucomicrobiota bacterium | reverse complement strand
ATCGCCCGCGGCAACAACGGGATCGCCGGCTTGAATGTGATCGGAATGCGGCGCGCGGGTCTCGGAGCGGAGGTGCGCCTGGAATTGCGGAGGATCTATCATGCGCTGTTCCGGTCGCACCGCGGCCTGGCGGCCGCCTTGGAATTGGCGGAGTTGCTGGTCGGGTCCGAGTCTGGGCGCGCGATGGTGGACTTTGTGCGGAGCAGTCGCCGGGGCGTGGTGATGTGCCGACGGGGGCTCAATTCGGCAGGTTCGGACGAGGAGTGAGAGAATAAAAAACCCCTCCTGGCCCTGGGGCCGGGAGGGGTAAGAGCGTCCGATGAAGGACTCTTAGAATTTGTAGAGGAAGTTCAGGGTCGCCATGTAGGCGTTGTTATCGGCGTCTCCGGGATACTTGGAACCGCCGAAAGCCTGGTTACCGGACAGATCGTTGTCCCAGCGGAATTCGAGGCGGGTCAGGACATTCGCCCAGAGGCCAATGTCCACGGTGCCGGTGACGCCGAGGAATTCCTCACCCTCGGGTCCGCCGGCGGTGAGGGCGCCCCAGGTGCCGGCCGAACCGGTGGCGTATTCGCCACGGGCGCTGAGCTTGACCTGCTGGCTGACCTGGTAGGAGAGGTAACCGGCGATGGCGGTGGCGTATTCACTGGCGTTGTCCATGCCAGCGCGGGCGCGTTCGGTCGTGCGATAGTCGTAGGAGAGACCGACGCCGAGGTTTTCGATGGGCGTCGGGACGGTAACTCCGGCGTAATAGGACGTGCGCGGGTCGCCGTCGGCGAGTTCAACGCTGCCCAGGCCGTGGACGATGCCGCCGTAGACCGAGGTTCCGGAGAGGAAGCCAGCGCTGTCGGGAACCGTGATGGCGACGGAGCCCATGTAGGTTTGGATGCCGAGGGTACGGGCCTCGCCGTCATCGGCGCCGGGGGCATTGATTCGGGCGTTCCAGGCGTTGGCGGCGCCGGCGTTCAGCGACAGCCAGTCGGTCAGGGCGTACGAGAGGAGGACGCCGGTGTGCTGGGTCGGTTCGATGAAGTAACCGTAGGAGCGGCTGTAGTTCGGGTTGTTGCCCGATTCGAAGACTTCGTAGCCGATGATCGTGTCGAACACGCCGACCTTGGCGGTGAGATCATTGCCGACGGGCGTCTGCAGGGTCACATAAGCCTGCTTGACCCCGAAATCGGAGTTGTTCTCGCCGAGCACGGAAGATGTGCCAAAGGTGTTGGCATCGGGGCCGAAGAGCAGGTCAACCTTGTAACCGGCAGACCAGTCTCCTTCATCGAGGGGCTTCTCGATGGTCAGCTTGACCACGTCGAGATTGATCTTGTTGGCCTTGTCGGCGCCGTCGAAAGAGCGGCCGGGAAGGCGGGGTCCGACGTCATTGCCGGCGACGTCGATGAGTGCGCTCGCGCTGACGTAGCCACTGATCGTTGTGGACGACAGGGCGGTCTGAACCGGGCTCAGATTCGCCTCTTCGGCGAAGGCCGCTGAGCCGGCGCTCACGATGCCGGCCGCTATCAGGGCCGACGTACGCAGGTTAATATTCATGCCGATCGAGTTCCTCCAGTAGTGCATTTTGGGTTGGTTTCCGCCTGAGTCTGCGTCCGGCTCCGGGGCGAATTGCCGGAACGTGCACCGGACGGTGCATTAGTCGGCGGGGAACTTAGGGACATTCGTTACATCAGACAATAGAATTTTGGTGAATTGCTCGCGCATCCAGGACGCGCCCTTCGAGAATCAGAGGTCCAGAACCTGAAGGTGTTTGGGGAAAACCAGGTTCCTTCTCTGCGCTCTCTGCGTTCCCTGTGGCCTAAGTCCAAACGGGCAGGCCTTCCAGGCCCACGTGAATGCGACGGACCTGAGCGCCGGCCGGGGAGGGATTTGCCACAAAGCACGCAGGGAACGCAGAGACTTGGAAGGAGGGGATCGCCTTCCCAGGTCCACCCATCCCCCCGAAGGGCGAAAAAACGGGCGAGGCGTACTCCTGGGAATCCATCACCCCCTTCCTCCGCAACCCGTTATCCGTATTGAAGGACGCGTCCTGCTCGCGCATCCGATGCCCCGCCGCGGTGAGGTCTGGCCACTTCCACCCACTGCTGCTAGAAGTTCCGGCATGTTTCCCGGTCGAATCTGGGCCCGCCCGCACCTGGCACACTGGATGGGGGGTATCGCGGCGTGGGCCCTGGCACTTGCCCAAGGCGGGTCGGCTGCTGGCGGGGAGTTTCTTCACGCTGGGAAGCCGACCCACTGGGCCTTTGCCGCGCCCCAACGTCCACCGATTCCCGTCGGTCCCCGTTCCGAACCGATCCATCCGATCGACGCGTTTGTTGGGAAACGCCTGCAGTTGGAAGGCGTGGAACCTTCGCCCGAGGCGGATCGCATCACCCTGCTGAGGCGGTTGCACTTCGATCTGGTGGGTTTGCCGCCGACGGCGTCAGAGGTCGACGCTTTCCTGGAGGATAGGTCGCCCGGAGCGTATGAGCGGGTGGTCGAACGATTGCTGGCATCGCCGCATTATGGGGAACGATGGGGGCGGCACTGGCTGGACGCGGCGCGTTATGCGGACAGCGATGGATTTGAGAAGGACAAGCCTCGGTTTATCTGGATGTACCGGGACTGGGTGGTGGAGGCGCTGAATCGGGACCTGCCGTATGACCGGTTCATCGTCGAGCAACTCGCGGGCGATCTGATTCCTGGGGCGGGGCAGGACGAGCGCGTGGCCACCGGATTCCTCCGCAACGCGATGTTGAACGAGGAGGGCGGGGTGGACCCGGAGCAGTTCCGAATGGAGGCCATGTTCGACCGGATGGAGGCGATCGGGAAAAGTGTCCTGGGGCTGACGATCCAGTGCGCGCAATGCCACGACCACAAATTCGACCCCATCAGCCAGGAGGAGTACTACCGGCTGTTCGCGTACCTGAACAACGATCACGAGGGTTCGACGATTGCCTACCGGCCGTCGGAGCAGATGCTGTTGGCGAATCTCCGCCGGGAAATGGGCGATCTGGAGGAAGGTCTTCGGCATCGGACCCCGGACTGGGAGGCCAGGATGGCGGCCTGGGAGGATTCCGTGCAGTCTCACCAGCCCGATTGGCAGGTGGTTGACCACGTCAACATCGGAGACAACGGCGAGCGGTTTTACTATTACCCGGATGGATCGGTTCGGGCGGCAAGCTATGCGCCCACCCAGTGGACGGCGCGATTCCAAGGAACGAACGGGCTGTCGAGCATTGGGGCATTTCGCTTCGAGCACTTGACGGATCCAAACCTCCCCTGCAACGGGCCGGGGCGGTCCATCCTGGGGATGGCGGCACTGAGCGAGTTCAAAGTGACAGCGCAGGACTTCGCGAATCCGACGAACAAGGTGGAGGTGAGGTTTGTGCAGGCGACGGCAGACTTCGAGAACGCTGAGAAGTCGTTGGAACCGGAGTTTCAATCGGAGAATAGGAAGGCGAAAGGGGGCGACAAGCGGACCTACGGCCCTGTGGCGCACGCGATCGACGGGAACCCGGACACCGCGTGGGGGATCGATGCGGGGCCGGGGCGGCGCAACGCGCCCCGGAAGGCCGTGTTCATACCCGAACGGGCGATCGCGTTCCCGTCGGGGACGCTCCTGACCT
>JBBQIU010000520.1:0-3617 GCA_038325245.1 Verrucomicrobiota bacterium | reverse complement strand
TGTTACTGCGTTCATCGACGGCGGACTCGGCCTCCACGACCGCCAGACGCTCCGTGTTCAACCGGTCGAGGCGCACGGGACGGCTCGCACCATTTCGGACCGTCACCCATTTCCCGATCACCGGCAGTCCGTCGTAGAGTTCGTAGTGTACATCCACGGCCAGGGCGCGTGTGGCGTCGTCGGGACCCTGGAATGTCAGCGTGAGAGATACGCCGTGCGGGGGCCAGGGAAGATCGGCTGCGTGCCGGACCCGTTTCCATGAGAACGGCGCGACGGGCTGGCCGACGCTGAACCCCGTGAATTGGAACGAGCCGGGGTTGTTCGTGAGGGCGGAAGTCCATGCGGGGGTCAGGTAGGCCCGGTTCGGTTGCCCTCCAAGGCCACCCACCGGGAAGACCTTTCCGTCGAGGCCAAGAATCGCCTCCGGTTCGACCGCGCGAAGGATGGATTCGCCGGTTGCCAGGTGATCCAGCGCGATGGTGGCGGCGTTGGGCGCCAGCTTGAACGTCCGCCGGATAAGGCCGTTGTGCAGGACGAGGGTGTCGCCGTCCGGGCCTCGGGAGACTCGGGACGGAACACCGGTCCCGGTGACGAACCAGTCGGATTCCCGATCGGCTGTCCCGGGATCGGGCGAATAGGATTCGAGCCGCTGAAGATCCTGAAGCCATGGGGGATGGTCCGCAGCGAATACCGTAGAAACGGCAGTGCATCCGGCGGCAAGGACGAGGCACAAGGCGAGGCGGCGCATCATGGTCCCGGAACTCTGGGGGCGGTCCGGGGGCCAAGTCGAACTTTCGGAGCGAAGCTTTGCCGCGGGAGGCGTCCGGTCTACGTTGGGGGCAGTTGGAGGGAATCGAGACGACAAATGGGGACAACGTATGCCGCTTTACGAATACGAGTTGTGTGACGGGTCCTGCGCGGCCTGCGGTGGAAAATTCACCCTGCGCCGTCCGCTGGACGCCAAGCCATTGACGCATTGCCCGGCCTGCAAGAAGCGGGTGCGCAAGGTGTTCTCATCGTTCAACACCCCGACGATCACCAAGCCGCTCTCGGTCAGCGATGCCAAGAAGGCGGGATTCACGGTGTTGAAGCGGGTCAACAAGGGCGAGTACGAGCGTCAGTGAAGTTGGCGGTCTTCCAGGCCGCAATCCTTGAGGAGGGCTTTAGGAGCCTGTCTGAAAAACGAATGGGGTCCTGCGGCGAGGGATTTTGGCACTGACTTTTCAGACAGGCTCTAAGGTCAGGCGGTAGCGTCCGGCGGAATTTCGAAGGGTGAGGGGCACACCGAATGCCTGCGACAGGGTGGCGCTCTTCATGACGGAACGTATCGGCCCCGCCGCGAGGACTCGTCCCTGATGGAGGACCAGGGCGTGACGGAAGACGGGCACGATCTCCTCGACGTGGTGGGTGACGAGGAGAAGAGCCGGTTGGGATTGGCGGCCGAGTCGCGCCATCAGGGCAAGGAACTGCTCCCGCGCCACCGGGTCCAGCCCGGCGCAAGGTTCGTCCAGAATGAGCACGTCCGGCCGCGCCATCAGCGCCCGCGCGATCAGGACGCGCTGACGTTCCCCCTGGGAAAGGACCGCCCACGGGCGGTTGGCGAGGGGCAGGCAGCCGACGGCCCCGAGCCATTGTCTTGCGTCCCGCACGTCGCGGCGTCGGGGTTGGTCGCGAACGTCGATGGAGGCATAGCGTCCGCCGATGACGATCTCGATGGCTGGTTCTTCGTCGTGAAGCAGGTGGCGGAGGGCGGGGCTGACGATGCCGATCCGGCGTCGCAGGGCGGGCCAATCGGAGCGGCCGAATCGTTGTCCAAGCACGTCGATGGTGCCACCGGACGGTGTGAGGTAGGCGGTGAGGGCGGCAAGCAGGGAGGTCTTGCCCGAGCCGTTCGGGCCGAGAATCACCCAGTGTTCACCCGGGGCCACCGCCCACGAGACACGATCAAGGATGACGGTTCCACCGCGGAACACGGTGAGGTCGGCGACGCGCAGAACGGGCACTTGGGCGTTGGGGGTGGGCATGGAAGAAATGTCGGGGTGGCTTAGCCTGAGCGGTTCGCGGATCCAAAGGGAAATCCGCGGTCCAAAGTTTGGCCCGTTGGCGGGAAGGAGCGAAGGGGTTAGAGTGCGCCGATGAAGGATTCAAGCTGGGGTGAGACGTTCCGAGCCGCGTACGAGCGGGTGAAGCGCGCCTATGAGGAGGGGGCGGGGACACCCGATACGTGTGTTTCGAGGGAAGATGGCGAGTTCCTCGCGGAGATCGGCTGCTCGGCCCAGGAGTTGTTCGACCTGGTCGAGGACGACGTCACGGTGGGGGAACCCGGGTTGGAGAAGGCGATTGGGATCACCCGGGTCCGATACGAATACTTTCAGGAAGTCGAACAGGGCAGGGCGCCCGAGCGGCTTTGCCGAATTACGGACTTCCCCCCGCCCGGGGCGACGCTTGGCGGTGTGCATTGGCTGCCCCGAATCATCGCGAAAGCGCGAGCCAAGCTGACGGGGGAACTGCCGCCTGAGCTGATGTATTGCTGCGGAGGCGATCGCCATTTTCTGCAGGAGCACGGTCTGGAGCCGGACGCCTTTTTGCGGGCTGTGTGGAAGGCCGGGGATCGGGAGACCGAGATCCTGGAGTTCGTTCGCCGGCGGGGCGCGGCCTGAGCCTCAACAGCGGGTATGTGAGCAACGCGGCGAGACCCCGGCGCGTACAAAACGTACGCGGAGGACATTTCCCAATCCCGAAGGGATTCCACACCGGAAAAATGGCCATCTCGAAGACCTTTCGAGGCTCCGTTCGAAGTGGACCGACCACCGTGGTTCCGGCTGAGCCTACGGCTCTTCCGGCCCTCCGGGCCTCGCGGAATCGGGCCTCGTTTCCAGGGCCTCGGTCGGCAGGCGCACGGTGGCGGTGATGCCGGCCGGGATTCGTGCGTCGGCATTGTCGAAGACGGCCTTGACCCTGACGAGGCCGCTCGCGGGATCGGCGACGGGCGAGATGAATCGGACCTCCGCTTCGACGGTCCGCGCGCCGAGTTCGCTTTCGAGGCGGAGAGAGAGTCGTTGTCCGATGGTCAAGGCCTGGGCGCGGCGCGCCTCGAGGTTCACGACGAGCCAGCAGCGGCGGGTGTCGACGAGTCGGGCGATGGGCGTCTGGGGTTGGCAGCCCTCGCCCGCATCGAGGCCAAAGAGATCGGCGATCACGCCCGGGAACGGGGCGACGACCTGGCGCCGGCGGAGTTGTTCGCGGGCGAGATCGAGTTCGGCCTGGGCGATCCGGTTCTCCGCCCGATGCTTTTCGAGTTCCTCCTTGGCGACCGAGCGGGTGCGCGTGGCGAGTTCCTCCGTGCGCCGGAGAACGTCGCCTGAGTTTTCGAGGACGGTCTCGCGCCGCGCGACCTCGAGTTCCTCCATGCGTTTGTCGAGTTCGACAATCACCTCGCCGGCCTCAACCGAATCCCCCTCCTTGAAGTAGTGCTTCCCAATGATCCCGGCGACGGGAGAAGAGAGTGTGGCGTCGAAGTAGGCCTCGGTGATTCCCTGGGCTTCGAACCCGACGGCGACCGCCGGGGCGGCGGGTGCAGGAGAACGGGCTGTGACGCGATCCGCGGCGGTGCCGCT
>JBBQIU010000519.1:0-3622 GCA_038325245.1 Verrucomicrobiota bacterium | reverse complement strand
CCATGGGTCACGAACTCGACGGGGCCAGGCCGTCCACCGAGTTCGTGACCCATGGCGTCAGGATCGCCGGGTTCGCTCCATAGGTTGGGTCGAAGAGGACCACCGCTCGGTTCGTGATCGTAACGCCATCCGCCAGATCCCCGCGGCAGCGGACGATATACGTCAATGAACCCTCTCCGCGGTGGGTGGCGTCATTGGGCGGCAGGAATCCGGCATACGGATCTTCCGGCAGATCCCCCGTCGCCGCATCCAGGGACCGCATCCACCACTCGATCCGGCCGGTGTCGGGTTGGAACCGGACGTCCACCGCAACGTCGTACGGGTCGGTTCCCACTCGCGTGGAAGCGGTGTAACGCTGCAATCCTGGCGGCACGACGAGACGCGTGTCGTTGAAGGCGATCGTCCGCAATTCAAACGTCGACCAGTCGAGGCGGGCATCGAGTTGGTCCACCACCAGGACTTCCTGCGCTGGCGCCGCCGCGTTCGTCTTGTTCTCGAAGACGATCTCGAACGGAAGCACCTGGCCCGGCTGGACCCAGCGTTCGGGTCCGGCGCCAGCCAGGGTGTATTTGTCGTTGGGATCCACGCTCCCGACGATATTCAGCAGCGCCTGGCCCCACTGCTGGTAGGGCAGATCGGCGAGACGCCGGCGGAATTCCTGCTCGAAGCCCGCCGGATCATTCCACGGCTTGCCTTCGAGACTCGCGCCGTCCGGGTTGGTCAGGACGGGCGACTGGCGATGCTCCTCGGCCACCTTCTTTTCGAATTCCATTCCCCGATGCCGCCGTTCGCGGTGATCGCCCCCGTGCCGAAGAGCCGGTTCAGGACAAGCGCCCCTTCCGCATAGCACACCGCATTGCTCACCACATGAACGCGGAAGGGCTTGGGCGACGACACTCGTGTCACGTTGCCCCACGCACCGCCGTTGCCGATCCACACGTCCCCGACCGAATCCCCACCCGCCGCGAGGCACACGGTTCCCGCACCCCCTCGCTCACTTCCGCCACCACCGAAGGCGACGACGCCACCAGCGAACGCATTGACCCCCAGGTAGAGCGCGATGCGCCCTCCGCTACCCCCGCCGCCGTCCACCCATTCCCCCGCTCCCCCGTTTGCTGAGATCGACCCTGTCCCCGCAAGCGTTCCTGCCGTCACCCACAGACTGCCCCCCCGAACCTCCCGCCGCATTACTGACGACTGTACCGTTGCCGTTGGCGCCCATCCGCCCTTCCACCGTCAGGCGTCCATCGACGATCAACCGGAGGGCTCCGCCTCCGGCCGCTCCCGGACCGCCGTTGCTGTCGCCGCCCTGACTTCCCATCGCCACAGGTTCCAGAATCGATCCGTAGGGCGCTCCACCCTCCACACCCGTCACGCTGTGGCCGCCCCAACCGCCATGCCCCGCGCCCGCTCCCGCCCAGTCCGCCAACTGCCCCCTTCCAGGCCCCCGATCCCCACCGCTTGGATAACCCCGTCCGTCGACATGGAGCGCCGCTCCGCCGTCGATCGTCACGTCCCCGGTCACATGAACACTCACACCCCCGACACCGGGTGGATGGGTCAGCACACCTCCACGAACGAGTTGGATGCTCGCGAACCGATGCACCCCAGAAACCGTGAGCGTCGCGCCGTCGACGACCAGCGATTCGCCTTCCAAACTCGCGTCGTCCGAAGGCAACTCCCGGTCCTGCGTGATCGTGATATCACCCCATGCCGCCCAACCCGCGAACATGGCAAGACACAGCGCAGCCTTCGGAATTCCAAACGTCGTCGAATTCATAAGAACAAACCTCCGTGGAATGAGACGCATCGAGAAACCGACGAAGGCGGGTATCCCCTCGACAATCCAAACAAAGCGCCGATCCGGATTCCCGGCGGCGGACAATTCCCCTGGGTACAACATCGGCCTCTTCAGCTAGACCCGGGCGATTCTGGCAACCTCCCAAGTCCAGCACTCGACGACGGCAGCGTCCCGCTCATCAACCCGCTTGTCTCAACATGGCTTGGCCAACCAGCTCCAAATCTTGCGCACGGTTCGTGGGCCATTCGTCTCAGTCCGCGATTCTCGCGGCCAGGAATTGCCGGAGGGAGGAATGCGATTGCGCGATGCGGTCCCGGAGCCGGATAAACCGCGGATGCAGTATCTGTACGCGGCAATCATCGGATTGGTCGGCGGGGTGGCCAGCGGCCTTTTTGGGGTCGGGGGCGGCATCATCATGGTTCCGGGCATGGCCTTCCTGCTCAAATTGGACATGAAGATTGCCGTGGGCACGTCCCTGGCCGTGATCATCCCGACGGCGATCACAGGCGTTCTGAAGCATCACCAGTTGCGCCAGGTCGACTGGACCCTCGCCGCCCTGCTGATGCCCACCGCCATTCTGGGCGGTCTCATCGGCCCGTGGCTCACCACCAAACTGGCCTCGCCAGAGCTGCAGCGGCTCTTCGGCGGATTCCTGGTCCTGGTGGGTTTCAGGCTCCTCTTCATGCCCAAGTAAGCCGAAACGATTCTCGATCCGCCCCCAAGTCCCTCCGCTCTCTCGTGTCGTCGGCTACCCCAACCTCCATGCACTGGTTCGCCCTGCTCGCCCTGGTCCTGATCCTGCTTCGTTCCTTCGCCCAAGGCTTCCTGGAGCATTTGAATCGCAGTCATGTCATCGCCCACGCGGGCGCGGTGCCAGTCGCATTCCGGAACACGATGGATCCAGAGACCTACCGAAAGGCCGTCGCCTACACCCTCGCGAAGAACCGCCTCGCGATGATCGAACTGGGCTGGGGGACGCTCGTCGTCATGGCCGTCCTCTTTTCGGGGGTCCTGCCCTTGGTGTGGTCGACCTGGACCGCCGCCGCAGGAAGCTCGGCGTGGGCTTCGGCGACCGGCCTGTTCCTCATTGGCGTGGCGATGTCGATCCCGGGATTGCCCCTCGAATGGTGGTCCCAGTTCCGGCTTGAGGAACGATTCGGCTTCAACACGACCACGCTATCGACGTGGAGCCTCGATCGATTAAAGGGCCTGATCCTGGGCGCGCTCCTCGGGATTCCGCTTTTGACGTTGCTGCTGCAACTCGTGAATTGGACCGGAGGCGCGTGGTGGCTTTGGGGCTGGGGTGCCTTCCTCGGATTCCAGGTGTTGATGATGGTGCTCGCGCCCGTCCTGATTCTTCCCCGGTTCAACAAGTTCACCCCGTTGCCCGACGGCACGCTGAAAGATCGTCTGTTCGATCTGGCGCGGCGCACCGAGTTCGGCGCGCGCAGCATCGAGGTGATGGACGGCAGCAAGCGCTCCCGCCATGCCAACGCGTTCTTCACCGGCCTCGGCGGGTTCAGGAAGATCGTCCTCTTCGACACCCTCATCTCGCAACTGGGTGAGGAGGAACTCGAGGCGGTGTTGGCCCACGAAATCGGGCACTTCAGGCGGCGGCACATTCCCAAACTCTTTGGATGGTCCGCCGTGATGACATTGGCGGGGTTCGCGGCGGTGGGCTGGCTGGCCCTGCAACCGTGGTTCTTCCAGGCCTTCGGCTTCGCGACTGCCTCAGTTCCCGTGGCGCTGCTGCTCTTCACGTTGCTCGCCGACACCGCGATGTTCTGGTTCACACCGCTGAGCCACCGTCTGTCGCGGCGG
>JBBQIU010000518.1:0-3624 GCA_038325245.1 Verrucomicrobiota bacterium | reverse complement strand
CGTCCTGAACAAAAAGCCGGTCATTCCAGACGACGAGCGACGCCGCGTGCCCGTACCCGTTCTCCGTGAAGTCCAGGCGATGGCTCCAGAGGTGGTTTCCCTTGAAATCGAGGGCTCCCAGGTCCCCGGTCGCAAAAATGGCAAAGACCCTCTCTCCGTCCGTGGCCGGCGAACTGGCCGCCTGACCGCTCTGGTCGGGCGGCTGGATCCCAATCTCCACGGCGTTGGTTGGAATGACGGGCTGCGCCCACAACGCCGCACCGGTCCCCCCATCGAAGGCAAACACCCGCCGCTGCTCCCGGTTCCCGCCCGTGAGAAAAACCCGATCCTTCCAGACCACCGGCGAACTGTACCCCTTCAACGCAATCGCTGCCTTCCAGGCGACGCCTTCCCCTGCCTTCACGTCCCAGCTCAATGGCACACCCGACACCGCCACCCGGCCACTCCCGTCGTACCCCCGGAACTGCGTCCAGTTCCTGGCCAGATCCTCCCTTGAAGGGCCCACGCGGTCCACAGTCGCCGCCACCTCCGCGCCGCCCGGTTTCGACGCCTCGGACGCCGCCTCCGAACCGCCCCTCCCTCCATCAGGAAGTCGGACCCCAAGGAACAAGCCGACCACCAACGTCAATGCCATCCAAACCACCGCCACCCCCAGGAGGGTTCTACCCGTCCCGCGCAACGTCGCCTCACGATCCGGCGCCACCCAGGCACCGCTCGCTTTCTTCTTGAACAATCGGGCCACCCAAACCAACAAACCCCCCGACCAGAGAAGCAACCAGGCCCCCACGCGATTCCTCTCGAGGCTCTGGAAGTAACCCCACCGCAGATCCCGGTCCAATTCCCGGACCTCCGCCTTCAGTGCCTCGTTCTTCGGATCGCCATGAAGCCTCGCCTGCACCGCCGCCAATTCCGGAGAACGCCACGGCTCCTCCCGCGTCTGCCGCAACTGTCCCATCACCATCACCCACGCCACGGCGATCAGGAACACAGCCAGCACACCCACCAACCGCGTACCCACGCGCGATCCTTCCATCAACGAGGTTCGTGCCTGGACCGGCCCAGGCAAATCCGACGTCGCCCGGGCGAACGGCTCTCGCAACGATGGCATCGGATCCCTCAAGCAGCACCTCCGGTTCCGCATCCACCATCCCCCCCGCCGCAACCGCATCCCCCCGATTTGGCCGCTGGAACGGGGTGGGCCGCACCCAACATCGGGTGCGGGGCCACCGTCGCCGGCGTCGGCAGCCAGCCCAGCCGGATTCTCTCCTGGGGACAGCTCTCGAAGCATCGAGCACAGGCGAAGCAGGTCGTCCGATCCGGTTGAAACTCCTCCCGGCGCCGCACCATCCCCAGGCTGACCCACTTCACCCCAACCACGACTCCGCACCACACCCCAAACCACAATCCCGCCAGCCGGAATCGCTCCCGTAATGCCTCTGCCTCGGGAAGCAACTCCTTCGACTGGCGCTCCGCCCGGGCCATCGCAAGACGCTCCGCAAGCGGTGCGTCCGCGGCGATCTCCCGATTCAACGACCGCCCATAATCCTCAACCAGCGCCACCGTCGGATGCATCCGCGAGGCGGCCCCGCCAAAAACCCAACCGCACCCCGCCCCGGCCACCGCCAGGATCGGCAAGGCCACCAGCGCACACACAATTCCCCGCCGCGCCCGGGCCACGTCCTTCGGCCGGACCAACCCCGCGTCCGGCTCACGAATCACCCCGAAAGGACACGAGTCCGGACACAACCGGCACTGCGTGCAGGTGTCGGGAGTGATGCGAACGCGCCACCGCGAAAGCGCCGAAGCCGCCTTGAGCAGCGCACCGTAGGGACAGAGAAACCGGCAGTACGGACGCCCGACGAACAAACCCACCGCCAGAAGCGCACCGCCGGCGATCAGCATCCCCATGCTCCCGCTCATGCGGAAGATCGCGACGAACGGATCGTAACGGCAGATCACAAACGCCGCCCCGGTCGCCGCACCCGTGAGGCCCGCGCCCAGGGAGAGGACCGGCACGACCCCCCGCCCGCTCGCCAGCCACCGCGGCACCTTCACCGGACGCACCAGCACAAAATCCTGCAACGCACCGTGCGGACACACCGACGAACAAAAGGTGCGCCCCATGAAAAGCGCGGCCAGCAGCGGCGCCGCGAAGAAGACCCCCACCCCCACCGGTAACGCGTAGCCCGTTCCAAAAATCGAAAGCGCCACGTTCTGCACCGACCCGATCGCGCACACGCACCCTTCACGGTAGAAGCCGAAATACAGGAGCGAAAAAGCCGAGAGCCAGACCAACCCCTTGCGCGACCGCCGGCCATACACCAGGAAACCCGACACGCCCAAAGTCGCCAGCAGGACGAGAACGTCCACCCACTCCATCGCCTGGGCCCGCGCCGCAGGGTACTGCGTGGCCGGCATCGTGTGCCCGCTCTCAAAGTCCGGCGGCGGAAAACGGAGTTCCGATGCCCCGGCCCACACTCCCAGCCCCAACGCCACCACCCACACGGCCCAATTCCATCCTGCCCCCACCCTCTTCCATGCGTGCGTCGTCGGCGCTTTCATGAATCACGTGGTGAATTGAAAGTACGGGGCGTTCACCGGAGCCCGATAAAACGCATCGCCCGGACAGCACCGCGCGATGGCGCACTCGTTGCAGTTCACGCATCGGTCGTGCCGAACCTGAAGATGAAAGGACCCGTTGCCAAAGAGCCGGCATCCCTCGATGCACTTCCCGCACGCGATGCAAAGATCCTCGTCGATCTGGTACTCAAAATAGGGATCCTCGATGAACTTCCGCAGAATCGCCGAGGTGGGACAAAGCTGGTTCTCCGCTCCCGTGTCCAAGCCGATGGGTTGCGGCTCAAAATAGCCCGTGCACAGGTCGCAGTACCCACAGATCGGAAACCAGTTCACACACTTCACCGCGGACTGTTCGAGCACGCACTGCGTTGCACATCGGCTGCACGACAGGCATTTGCGCGGGTCGATCTGCCAAACCGTGTCCCCCGCCGCCCCCCGGTGCCCCAACGCCCCAACCGCCACACCCGCTCCGGTGAGGCCCGCGACACGCAGACCGTTTCGGACGAACTCCCGGCGGGTCGTTCCGTCCTGGATGGAGGATTGGGTGGCCATGATTCACGCCCCTTCCGGGGAGTCTCCTTTCCGTCGAAACACCTGTACCGTGCCGCCCGCCCGATCCAACACCGCAAGACGCCCGTCCGCCGCCGCCGCCACATCGAGTCCGGCGTGCTCCGGCTCGGGTTCTATTCGCGAACGCTCTTCCGACATCACGCCCGCAAACCGGTCGGGACCTGCAACCGCCGTCTCGAAGATTCCTGTCGCACTGTAAACCTTGACCCGCGGCAACCCTTTCTCGGCCGTGACCACCCGGCCGTCCGACAGCAGCGCCAGTGCAATCGGGTTGCAGCAACCGCAGAACGCATCCAACGCCACCCCCGCCCGGCCCCAGCTTTGCTCGAGATCCCCGTCGGGCGTGTAAACCTCCACCCGATGTCGCCCCGCGTTGTTGACCCGCAGCAATTCGTCCTCACCCAGCTCCACGTCAAGAGCCGGGCTCGGAAGCACCAGACCCGGCACCCGACGCTCCGCATTCTTCTCCCCGAT
>JBBQIU010000517.1:0-3634 GCA_038325245.1 Verrucomicrobiota bacterium | reverse complement strand
TGCCCGATTCCCCGGCGCGTGCGGCGGGACTGCTGCCGGGCGACGTGATCGCCGAAGTCGATGGCGAATCGACCCGACGCATGGATATCGAGGGCCTGCGCGAGGCCATCCTCGGCAGCGAAGGGGACAGCCTGACGTTGACGATCGAGCGGGCCGGTGAGTCCGATGACATCTCTGTTGACGTCACCCGGCGGACGATTCAGCGGCAACCGGTGACGTGGCGATGGCTGCCTGACAACACCGTCCAGATGCGGGTGACCGGCTTTGAGCCGGGAGTGAACCAGAAAGTGCGAAGCGCGTTGGAGGCAATTCGAGCCGCGGGAGCAACGCGCTTGATCCTCGACCTGCGGGGAAACCCAGGCGGATTGGTGCCGGAAGTGATCGGTGTCGCATCGCAATTCCTGGATGAAGGCTCGGTCATCTTCAAGGAACAGGCACGGGACAGCGATCCGAAGTCCATTCAAACAGTCGGCCGTACGGGGGAGTGGCTGGACCTGGCATTGGTTGTGCTTATCGATGGTCAGTCCGCATCGGGGGCAGAAGTGCTTGCCGCGGCGTTGCAAGATAACGGTCGCGCGATGCTGATCGGAGAAACGACGTTTGGCACCGGCACAGTGCTCTCGACGTTTCCCCAGGATGACGGATCGAGCCTGATTCTCGGGACGGCCTTCTGGTTGACGTCCGAGGGTAAGCATGTCTGGCAGCAGGGTGTAGAACCGGATGAGGAAGTTGGATTGGCCTCCAACGCGTTTCCATCGCGTCCCGAAGACGATCCTGATGTCACGGTGAGCGAGCTCGGGGCCTCACAGGACGAACAGTTGCAGGCAGCATTTGCCGCCCTGCAGAAATCGACGAGTGAACAATAGGGTGAGGTAGGGGTGGGGAGGAACGGTGGGCGCGGTTGGTCATGGTAACGTTGTGAGCATCCGGGACGGCTTCGGAATTGCGCGACGCATCGTCACTCGCCAGCGGAGGACCTCGTACTGATGCTTTTCACGGAAGGCGTCCACCCTGCCGTGCTGCGCGTCTTCGACGTCACGCGGCGATTTCAGAAGTTCCTGTGTGTTGGCGCAATCGGCCTTGGCGTAAATCAGGGCCTGCTCTTCCTTCTTGTCAGCCAGGCCGGCCTTTCGGTGCCCGCTGGATCGCCAATCGCCATCCTTATTTCGATGGCGGCTACGTTTTTCCTGAACGAAAGATGGACCTGGCACGATCGGGGAGAAGGTCGGATCGCCTGGCGGGCCCTTATCTACGGAACAATCAACTCAGGTGGGCTCCTGATCAACTGGTTGCTGTTGGTGTCGCTCGAACGGAGTGGCATGAACTATCTACTGGCCAACCTGATTGGCGCGGGGATTGCGGCGATCTGGAACTTCAGCCTCAACCACGCCCTCACCTGGAGACGGTAAGCTCATGAGGGATGTGGCTTCGGTGTGCTCTGCTGGCAGGACTGGGCCAGATGTGTCGTTTACACTCCGGAGTACAGGGCCGTGGAGTGCGGCCGACGCGACCGCTGTTTCAGTGGGTTTCGGCCGTCAGGCCCAAACCCCTGACAAGTAAGAGGTTCTATCAGAATTATGGACGCACCTCGCAACGGCCGCTCCGGAGTAGACGCCAGTATCTCGCCAAACGGATCGGGTCGATCCAGGACAAATTCCACCATCGTCATGGGTGCAGGGCCGGGGGGGCTCTGTTCGGCGTACGTCCTATCCAGGGCTGGCGTCCCGGCAACGGTGCTGGAAAAAGCGCCGTTCGTTGGCGGATTGGCCCGCACGATACGCCGCGACACGGACTACGGAGAATTCAAGTTCGACATCGGCGGCCATCGCTGGTTCACGAAAAACGACGAACTGAACGAGCTCTTTCGCGAAGTCGTCGCCGAGGAGCTGCTGTGGGTCAATCGCATTAGCCGTATCTATTTTGATGGAAAGTATGTCGACTACCCGCTGAAGATTTCGAATGCCCTCAAAGCGATCGGTCCCATTGTCGCGGCCAAGGCCATGGCTGACTATGGCCGGACCCGGGTGCATCAGCAGATCAGTCCGCGGGCCGTCAAATCGATGGAAGATGCGTACATCGATCAGTTTGGGCCCACCCTCTACCGCCTCTTCTTTCAGCGCTACTCGGAAAAGGTGTGGGGCCTTCCCTGCGATCAGATGAGCGGCGACTGGGTCTCCCAGCGTTCCAAGGGGATGTCCCTGGTCACCGCGGTAAAGGACGCGGTTGTGCCTTCGAAAGGCAAGGTCGTCAGCCTCATCGACGAATTCATGTATCCGCGCGGTGGCTTCGGCCGGTTCTCGGAACGGATGGCGGATTCCATCACCGCGGCGGGGAACGACATCCGGTTGAATACAGGCGTGGAACGGGTTCACAGAGAAGGCAATACGGTCGTCGGAGTAACGGTTCGCACCGAGGCTGGCTGTGAACGCGTTGAGGCGGAAAACTACATTTCTTCCATCCCATTGACGCTCCTGGCCAAGATTGTCGATCCCGCTCCACCCGCCGATGTCCTGGCGGCGGCCGATTCACTCACCTTTCGGAACATCATCACCGTAAACCTGATGCTGAAAAAGCGGCAGGTGACACCGGACACCTGGCTCTATGTCCATGACCGTAACATTCTCTTCGGCCGGTTCCATGAGCCGAAGAACTGGAGCCCGGACATGGTGCCGAGCGACGACCTCACGTCCTTGGTCGTGGAGTATTTCTGCTCGTTCGGCGACCACATCTGGTCGATGAGCGAGGAAGAGTTGGTGGCGCAGACCGTCAAGCACCTGGTCGACGATCTGGGGTTCATCACCCCGGACGAAGTCATCGGCGGATTCACCATTCGCGCGCCACGCGCGTATCCATCGTACGTCATGGGCTATGAGGAACCGCTCGCCAAAATCAAGGCGTTCATCGACGAACTGGAGAACCTTCAGATCATCGGGCGCTACGGAACCTTTCGCTATAACAACACCGATCATTCCATCGAAACCGGTCTTCTCGCGGCGAAGAACATTCTCGGCGAAAGCCACGATCTCGATCGTGTCAACGCTGACGACGACTATCACGAGATCAAGCGCGTCGCGGAACCTGTCGCTGCCGGTCGCGGCTAATCTCGGGGGGCGCGGCGCCGGGATTGGATAATCGCCATGGGTGACCTCGCGAAGGATGCAACGCGCGTCGATCTCCCCGTGGTGGAGGCGACGGAGCATCTGCGCGCTGCAGGCCGCCGGCCTCGCTGGATCGGCGCCTCACGATTCATCGCGGTCCTGCTCCTCGTTTTTGTCGCGAAGCAGCTCTTCTCGATCGTCGCCTTTTATCCATTCAGCGGCCACGATGAACTGGCGCATTTCAGTTACGTGCGGACCCTGGCGACCGAGGGCCGACTTCCGGAACTTCCCGACTTGACCGCGTGGCGAGCCAACCTCAATGGGGGAGAGCCACCGCCAACGGATGAAATCCCGGCGGAACTCTATTCCTACTGTCGCTTTGCACTCGATTGGTATTGCGAGCCTGAAAGCCCGCGATGGAGGAATGATCCGCCGCGCATCGTCACGGTTCCGGGATGGGGCTATTTCCCGTCCGGGTACCAGTATGTGGCCAACCACCCCCCGCTCTACTACGCGGCAATGGCTCCGCTTTATCT
>JBBQIU010000516.1:0-3637 GCA_038325245.1 Verrucomicrobiota bacterium | reverse complement strand
AGGTGGATGCGGAAGATCTCGCGCCGCTCCGAATCGGTGGGGAGGTCGACGAAGAATATTTCGTCGAGGCGCCCTTTGCGCAGGAGTTCGGGGGGGAGTTGGGAGATGTCGTTGGCTGTGGCGACGACGAAGACCGGGGCGGTTTTCTCGGAGAGCCAGGTGAGGAAGGTGCCGAAGACACGGGCGGTCGTGCCGCCGTCGGTGGAGCCCGAGCCGCTGGAGCCGGCGAAGGCTTTGTCGATTTCGTCGACCCAAAGGATGGTCGGGGCGACGGATTCGGCCACGGCGATGGCGCGGCGGACGTTTTCCTCGGATGAACCGACGAGGCTGCCGAACATACGGCCCATGTCGAAGCGGAGAAGGGGGAGGCGCCACTGTTTGGCGACCGCTTTGGCGCAGAGGCTCTTGCCGCAGCCCTGGACACCGAGCATGAGGATGCCCTTGGGGGCGGACAGGCCGAAGGTCTGGGCTTCCGGGGTGAAGGCGACGGCGCGTTTCGTGAGCCAATCCTTGAGGATCGGCATGCCCCCGACGTTCGCGAAGGATTCCTGCGACTGGTAGTACTCGAGCAGGCCGCTCTTTCGGATGATCTGCTGCTTCTCCGCGAAGACTTCGTCGACGTTATCGCCGGAGAGTCCCCCGTCCTTGATGAGGATCTTGGCGAAGACGTTCTCGGCCTCGCTCATGGTGAGGCCGAGGGCGGCCTGCAGGAGGCGCTCGCGCCCGCCGCCATCGAGGGCGATCTGGATGTCTTTGTGCTCCTTCACGTCCTCGACGATCCGGTCGAGTTGCTCGCCGAGGTCTTCCTTGGTGGGGAGGGGGAAGTTGAGAACAGTGATCTCCTTGTCGAGTTCGGGGGGGATCTCGAGCACCGGAGAAACGAGGACGATGGTCTTGTAGCTGTTCTTGAGATGAAGGGCGATTTCCTTGAGGCGCCGGATGATGGCGAAGTTGTTCCGGCTGAGGAAAGGGTGGAAATCCTTAAAGACGAAGATGGCGGGTTCGACCATGTCGATGACCTGATCGAGGGCGTTGAGGGGGTCCTTCGTGGGGGCGTTGCGAGTCTTTTGGGACTGGATGGACGTGCCAGAGATGACGGTGCCGGTGCTGTAACTCCATTCGAAGAGTTTCTTCTGGCGCTTCTTGGCGATGTCTCCGAGGAGGTCGAGCACGCGGGCCTCTTCGCTGGTCACGAGGTAAAGGATGGGGTAGCGGGCGCGGATCAGGGTTTCGAGTTCGTTGGAAAAGGTCATGGAGGGGGAAAAGTGATGGAGGCACGCCGGGCGAGGGTGGCGTCGTGGGGGTTGAGCGTGGCCAGGACGGCGGCGAGTTCGGGGGTCAGATTGCGGGCGTAGACCGTGCCGTCGGAGAGGATGAGAAGGTCTGTGGAGGCGTTGGGTTCGGGACGAGTGGTTGGAAGGGAGACGGGTTCCGCATCGGGACTTTCAACGGGGTCGGGCTCTGCCGCTGAGGCAGCGATTGGAGTGAGGCGGTTCATGGGAGCGACGTTTTCGAAAATCGGGACAAGTATTGCGGCCATGAACCGTGTGATGGAGGGCGCCGCTCCGTCGGCGCCGAGGATTGGGTTGGGGCTAGAGTGTAACAGGTTCCGACGGAGTGAAACCTTCCAGGGCGGCTTTGGTTCATTGGAAGTCCGACCTCACGGGATGAGATTGAGATCACAATCGCCAGCGATGGCCAGCGCACGGTCGAGTTCGTGGCGCGGGAGCGGTGTGCGGAGTTCGGGGTGGCGACGGGAGTGCCAGGCGGGCCAGTAGCCCGACCGGAGACTGACCTTCACGCCGGGCAGATGTCGGGAGAGCCACCGCGCGGCGGGTTTCCAGCAGCAGTCGATGTGTCCGGGCATGAGCAGGTGGCGGACGATGAGATCGGATGACGCCTCCTGGCCGGCCATCCACGCGAGGTTCGTGGTCACCGTGGTCCAATAGTCCCGCGATACGGTAGGGCTTGTTCCGGACGGCACGTCCAGGGGGATGCCGGCGAGGCGATGGGCGCATTGGGCGTTGCCGAACTTGAGGTCGGGCAGCCAGACGTCGAACAGGTCGGCGAGCAGGGGGCGGGCGTCGTCCGTAAAACAGGCGTTGGTTTTGAGGACGATCAGCGTGGTGTCGGGGAGGGCGGCGACGAGTCCGAGCAGTGCGGGAAGATGAAGGGTAGGTTCGCCGCCCAGAATCATGACGGTTTTCGCGCCCCTTTCGAAGGCGGCCCGGGCCTGATGGGCGAAGGCGTCGGCGGAGAGCGAGGTTCCGGCGCGGGCATTCCAACTGGATTCGCCGGTGATGCAGAAATCGCAGCGGAGATTGCAGCCGCTGAGGGAGACGGCGAAGGAGGGGAGGAGTTCGAGTTCGTCGGAGACGTCGGTTTGCGCGGAAAAGAAGCGGGCATTCGAGCCGGCGTGGCAGCGTCCGGACGGGCCGTGGAGGCGATTGGCGCCGCAATGGTGGAGGCAGAGGTGGCACGACTCGAGGGCCTGAAGCGCGAGGATAATCCGTTCTCGCGCAAGGGCGGAGCGTGCGGGGAAGAGGTGCTGACGGAGCGTGGGTGGAAGGAGCGGCCGGTCGGGCGCGCTGGTGAATGTGGGCTTGGCGATGGGGCCGGCGTTCATAGCTCCAATCGGCTGGTGCGCGGTCGGTCGGCGCGTCTTTGAATCCGGCGCTCGGACAGGAGCGAGTGAAGTCGAAGAAAGAGCCAACCCACGGGCGCGCCTGAGACGATGCCGGGGGTCAGGATCCAGCCGCACCCGAGAGCGACGGGAATAATGATGCAGAGGGCGGTGATGATGGCGGCGGTGGCGGCGGAAACCTCGGGACCGCCGAAGAGGAGGAACCGCTGGAAGCGGTTGATCTGGTACCAGGCGACAACCAACCCGAGGAGGGCGCCGGAATTGGTCAACAAAGCGGGCGCGGCATTTCCTAGGATCCAGAGCATCACGAGGCCTGAGACAACGGCGCAGGTGAGGAAGTACGAGAGGAAGAAGGCGGGACTCCACCTGCGCTCGACGCCCGGGCCGAGGAAGACAAGGAACAACGTGCCGAAGAACGCCCCGAGTGGATCACCGGGGATGAGGGCATAAGTGAGGAGTCGCCAGAGCTGAAGGCCTGCAACGGCGGAGCCATCGAGGGCAATCGTGTTGCGCAGATCGAATCCGGTGGCGGCGCGGAGGATAAAGATGGCGAGGAAGCCCAGGACGGAGATGAGCGCGAGGGCGCGAGTGCCGTTGGGGATGGAGCGCCAGAAGTGGGTCATGGAGAGGGGAGACGATAGGAGAATCGTGTGTTGGGCCCATGAACCGGGGGGAGAGCCCTCACCCGGTTCCGCAGGCGCGGAACCACCCTCTCCCACCTCCGCTTCGCTCCGGCGGGAGAGGGATCTGGAAATGGTCGGTTCATCGGTAGATGGGATGCTGGCGGCGTGTCAGGGGCGGAGGCCCAGGAGTCGTTTCCACCGGGAGGTTTGGGGGGCGCGGGGTTCGGCGGCGAGGGACGCCGCGATTTTGTGGGTCACCCCGGCGGGGAGCGGCGTGGCGGCGCGGTCGGCGCGAAGGGCGTCTTCGGGGCTGGTGAAAAGGTGTTCGTGGGCCTGGGCCTGAGTGTTCGTCGTGGGCACGAACTCCTCC
>JBBQIU010000515.1:0-3642 GCA_038325245.1 Verrucomicrobiota bacterium | reverse complement strand
CGATGGTCTACATCAACAATCAACTCGTCTTTCGCTCGAACATGCCGGAAGGCACCGTCACGTCGTCCACGGTTGCCTCCGAAGTGGTCGGCGGGGCCGATGAATCGACATTCTTCCCGCAGACGGTGGATCCGGCGGTTCTGGTGACCGGCGCCAATACGCTGGCGGTGGAGGTCCACCAGCAGAACGCCGCCAGCAGCGACGTCAGTTTCGACCTGAGGCTCGATGCACTGGTCTCAGCTCAGAACCGGCCGCCCACCGCGGATGCCGGCGAGGATCGCGAGGCGGTCGTGGGTGTCGAGATACGCCTGGCCGGCCGGTACACCGATGACGGCCTGCCGGCGACTCCCGGCGTGGTGACGCTCGGCTGGAGCCAGACCGAGGGCCCCGCCGTGGCCGTTATCACGGTAGCGGATTCCGTCAGTCCGGCGGTTGTGTTCCCGGCCCCTGGACGTTACGTGCTCACCTTTTCAGTCCGCGACGGATCCCTGCTGGCGACCGATTCCGTCGCCGTGACCGTGGCGGGAGGGGAAGCGTTCGAGGCGTGGCGGATTCGCTACTTCTCGGCGGCCGAATTGAACGATCCGAACCTGAGCGGTGAATCCGCGGACCCCGACGGGGACGGGCAGACCAACCGGGCCGAGTACGAGAGCGGGACCCATCCGCGCGAGGCATCGAGCGTGCTGCGACTGCGCATCGCGTCGGGTGCCGAGGGTGGCGTCCGGCTGTGGGCTTCGGTCATCGAGGGCCGGGAATACACGATCCAGTTCCGCACGGAAGCGGCGGGCGGGGCGTGGCAGGTGCTTCATCACCTCGGGCCGGCGGCCTGCGATTGCGAGGTCGAGGTTCCGATCACAGGCGGGGGAGTCGCCGCAGGTGTGACGAAATTCTACCGGCTGCTCACGCCGCGGATGCCATGACGGCGGGAAGCCGGAACGATTCGCTTAAAAACTCGCGAAGAGCATCAGCCAGACACGTGACGTCAGGATAGGGTATGCACGCATCGGCAGGGGTAGCCTTGAAATCTTGACGGCAACCCCTGCCATGAACGGTCCCTGCGGGCAGTACAAATGTCGTGGAGCTGTCTCCTACTCCCGCCGGCGCGACGCCTTGCGCCAGATCATGAGCGCCAAGGCCCCCGCTAACCAGCCCCCGGCACTCGATTCCGGGACGATCGCCCAAACCTGCCCCTGACCAGCCGACACCCCGAGGTTGGAAACGTAGATGGTGTCGTCCGGTGCTATCAGAAGGCCCCCGGGAAAAAAGAGGGGATCATCAATGATCGTCTGGCGGGCCCCGGTAACGGAGTCGATACGGATCAACCTGCCGGGCCCGGGCCCGAACCCGGACGCCAAGCCATTGCTGGTGAGTTGAAGGACCAACAGATCTCCGTCGGAAGCGAAGTCGAGATCAATGATGTTGGTGAAATCGGATTCAGCAACCGTTGCATCGCCCGTGTTCGGATCGATTCCCCAGACAGTGGCCAAACCCGGTGGAAACGGGAAACCCGTCAAGTTGCCGACGTAGTACGCATCATCGGGGCCGAGGGTGACCGTGGTAGGAACTGCCTGGAAGAACGGAGGTCCAAACGGCAGGGGATTCGGCTGAGGGGCAAACACAGACAAGGTCGAAATGTCCCGCCCAGAGTGATGTCAAACAGCGCGTTGGCACCCGCGCCAGCCACGACGAATCCCGTCGCCGTGAAAAGAAGCGTGTCGCGCTTGACCGTCCTATCCGGTCGCCAAAGAACGTCAATCTCAAGCTTACTTCCATTGTCCGCGTGGACACCGTACCTCCCGAGTCACCCGTCGCCGGCCTTGAACCAGGCCCCGGTTCCGCGAGCGGACGCAATTAACCGCGATCCGTGCGGAACGGCGACGCGGGAAGGCCCGCACCGTTCACGAGGTTTGGCTCGGCCAGTTCATTCCACCCAAACCGGACCGCAGCGGGTTGCGGGATCTCTGCGCTGGACACGACCACGTTGTTCCCTATGATCTCGGCTTTGGCGGGGACGAAATTGTTGTCTGCGCCGGCGATGGTGAACCAGGCCAATGCTTTGCCATCGGAGGATTTCAGCCCTTGGGCGTGGTCGAAGGAAAGTAAGACCTGGCTTCCATCCACCCGCATGGATTTGTAAAGCGGACCTGAATAGACGAGGTCCTGTCGACCGTAGGTTTTCGCCAGGGCCCAGAACGAAAGTCGGCGGCCGACCTCCTTCTTGTTGCGCGGATGGATGTCATTGACGTTTCCGATGTCGGTGATGACCGCCATTCCGGTGTTGGGTATTCGGAGCGACGCGGCCTGGGCTTCCCAGATGCCGGGCAGCGCCTCGGGGCGGTTGTAGCGATAGGGAGCGAGTTGGACGAAGAGGAAGGGGAACTCACCCTGGTTCCAAAGCCGGCGCCAGGAACTGATCAGGGCCTGCATCTTGTCAAAGTAGAGCATGCCTTCGCCATTGTTACTTTCTCCCTGGTACCAAAGCGCGCCGCGGAAGGCATAGGGAACGAGCGGCGCCACCATGGCATTGTAGATCGCCGTGGGTTTGTCGTGGCGGGAGAGGGGGTGATCCGGCAGGCCGCCTGGGGAGGGCGGCAGTTCTGAGTTCCGCGCGATGGCCTCGCGGCACTGTTTGATCCAGGCCTCGAGGTCGTTCAGCTTCGCCTCCTGTTCCTGGCGATGGAGATCGTCCGCGTTCTCAATGTAATCCGAGACATCCTTCAGGTTCGGGGAACCCGCGAACGCTTCCGGGTCGGTCCAGGGCTCGATCCGGGTTCCTCCCCAGGATGTATTGAGCAAGCCGATGGGTACGCCGAGTTCGCGGTGGAGCTGGAGGGCGAAGTAATACCCAACCGCGGTGAATTGCGCGGCCGTCGCGGTGGAACAAACACTCCAATCGCCCGGAAGATCCTTCTGCGGCTTGGAGTTGGTGACATGCGGCACCTTGAACTGCCGGAGGAGAGGGTGATCGGCGCTCGCGATTTCCTCCTGCGCGCCCTCCGTCCCGGCGAGCGTCCATTCCATGTTTGACTGGCCTGAACAGATCCAAACCTCGCCAACCAAGACATCCCGGATGGTTCGAGTCTGGTCCCCGGCGGTGATGGCGAGTTCCGTCCCGTTCGCGTTGGCCGGCAGGCGGTCAAGGGTCACCCGCCACTTGCCGTCCGCACCCGATGTCGCCGATTTGGATTGGCCGGCGAACACGACCGTCACTTGTACTTCCGGCTCAGCCCAGCCCCAGATCGGCACAGGAAAGTCCCTCTGCAGGACCATGTGGTCCGCGAACACACGCGGCAGGCTTAACGGTTGGGCGGCAACCGCCGGCAGGATGGACAACAGGTGGCAGGCGACGATGCCGATGAGGAGACGCGCTTTCACGGAGGCGGAGCGTAGCCCGACCGTGTGCAAGGTCGAGAAAGATGACTCGTCTGCCGCGCTGAATGCCGTCTTCGACTTCGGGCTCAACCTCGTCCAGTGCCAGGCCTGCGTCGTCCTGGATCATCCGATAATCGCCCCTTGTAGGGAACACGGCATCCATGAAAAGGGCGGGCGATGCCAGGGTCCAAAAACACGCCTCGCCCCCCCACCCACCACCGTTACGGGGCCCAATGGGTGCTCAATACATGTGCGGGCCCAATTTAACGC
>JBBQIU010000514.1:0-3650 GCA_038325245.1 Verrucomicrobiota bacterium | reverse complement strand
TCGCACCGTCGCTATCGCATCGATCGGAAGCTGAAGGCGCTGCTTGCGAGGCGCCGCTACAGTATTCAGCGAGAGGTTGAGATGGACTTCCCCCATCTCCCGGCTGGTTGCAGCATCCAACTCGACAGGGTTGCACGTGAGCATGTGCTGGCGAACATCCGTGAGAACCTGCGAAATCTTACCGACCAAGTGCCCGACCGCCTCGAATCCTTCGAACACGAAGCAGGACTGCCTTTGACGTTCGGTAACTTCGTCCGCTTCCACGACTACGAGCCGGAAGCCCTCCTGTCGCGCAATACGTGGACGCAGTGGAAGGCGAGCGCCCGCCTCGCCGAGACGCCTACCGACCCAGACATCAGTCGATTGCAGGACTCGCTCATCAGTGCGGCACAAACGAGCGGGCCGCGGGAAATCGCGCGTCTTCGCAGAGTCGTCACGCACTTGAGTGCTGGAGATGCAGCAGCGGCTCTTGCCGAAGCCGGCGACTCGGCGCTCGCTACACATTACCGCATCTGGGGCAAGCCGGGCCGCCAGCTAGGCATGACGAGCATCGAAGAATCCTATCGGCGCGCTGCCCAGAACCCGTCTTTACTGCGAGACCTCGATGAAGTCTTAGCTTGGGCTGATGAAGAGTCTCGTGTCGGAAACGCTTCGCTGAACCTCCCATTCCCATGCTCGCTGGAGCTCCACGCCACATACGGCAGCGACGAAATTAAAGCGTCGCTCGGTGGAGCATCATTCGAGTCCGCAGGTGTCACCGGCGTTGGCCGTCTTCATTTCCCTCAAATCAAAACTGTCGTTTCGTTGGTTACATTCCAGAAAACCGAGAAGGAGTTTTCACCGAGCAGATGTATCAGGACTACCCCATCAGTCGCGAACTGCTGCACTGGGAAACGCAGGGGCAGACAAGCCAAGCGAGCGACACGGGACAGAATCTCATCCGCCACCAAGAGCGCGGCTACACGATGCTGTTCTTCGTTCGCTCCCGTAAGAAAGTGGCTGGAACCACATCTCCGTTCACGTTCCTCGGCCCCGCGAAGCTTGTGAGTTTCCAATCCGAACGTCCCATTCAAATGGTTTGGCGGCTCGACCACCCGATGCCGGTCGAGATGTTCGATGAGAATCGCCGCGGCGGCTGACGGGCACCGCTACCACTTCCGAAGATTTAAGCTAGCCGCCGCGGACAAACCTGGCCAGGTAGGTCTGGCGTAATGCGAAAGCCAAATGCGAAACGCCCTGACACCTTCATAGTCATTTACCGCTGGCATCCGCCCGGTGATGTTTGCGAGCCGTGGCAGTTGATCGTATCGGTCCGGGGAAGTGGCGTAGGCGGGGGCCGGGAACCGGGTAGACTGGCTAGGTAAAGTTCAATGGAATGAGTGGGCGGCAACGACGAGAGCGGACGAGACCCGTGGAGGGCATGATCTGCTTCCTCGAGGGCCTTCTCCTCGCGCTTGTGCCCGGCCCATTCGTCGGCGAACGGTTTGGAACCCGGCTTGCGCTTAAGGACGCCGCGCAGCCGGGAAATGGCGTGCTTTGTCACGGGCTTGAGCAGGATACCCTCGGGCGTAGCCTGGACGATGGCCTTGGTGCCATTCACAATATAGAACTCGCGGCGCAGCCACGCCGGGATGACGACCTGTCCTTTGGTCGTGAACCAAACGTCGTGAGCTTTGGAAGTCGTAGGCACAATCAAAATCCCTACTTCTTCATCGATTCCGTCAAATCCTTTAATTTCTGACTTCTGTCGCGAAGCGGCCTCGCATGGCCGCCTCTTTAACCTCACGGGTCACGCAGGGATCCGGCAAATGCGATGGAACTTGAAGCGGTGGGATGCGATTTCATCCCCAACCCACTTCAGATCCGTTGCGTTCGTGGACGAAGAACAGGGACCCCGGGTGGCTCCAGGGCCAGACGCTTCCCCCGATCCCCTCAGTGCCTCCACACACGCAGCGGATCCAGATGGGGGCGCGGGTGGAACGCGCCCCTACCGTGTCGGGCTTTTCTCCGTGTCCCTGTGCCTCTGTGGTTCATCTTCCCCGTTTCGGAGGTGGCAGGAGGGCTGTTGACGGCCCGAATACATGGGAAGAATCCATTCGGCGGAGTCCGGATCGCTCGCTAGCCTGCCACCCATGAACTCCGAGCACCTTGGGGGCATCATCCAATCCGACCCTGAAATCATGGGTGGCACGCCCGTGTTCCTGGGGACCCGGGTCCCGCTCCAAAACTTGATCGACTACTTGGAAGGCGGCGAATCGATCGAGGACTTCCTCGACGGATTTCCGTCCGTGAAGCGGGAACAAGTGATCGCTGTCATTGAAGCAGGCAAGCAGGCCATTCTGGCGACCGTCTGAGCCATGCGCATCCTCATTGACGAGTGCCTGAACTGGCGGCTGGCCAGGGCACTTACCGGGCACTATGCGGTATCCGCTCAGCGAATGGGGTGGAGTGGAATCAAGAATGGCAAGCTGCTCACCCTCGCCGCTGAGAATGGGTTCGATGTCTTTCTGACGGGTGATCGGAATCTGGCGTTCCAGCAGAACGTTACCCAGTTCCCCATCGCCGTCATCGTGCTTGAATCGGAGGGAATCCAATTGCACCAAACGCTCCCGCTGATGCCGGGGGTTCTTGATGTCCTGCCCCGGCTCAGCCCCGGGAAAGTCGTCAGGATTTCTGACCGGGGTTGAATGGACCGATTTACCGATCCCGCAGTCCGACGGATCGGCTGCGGTCATTCTGCCGATTGTGGAAGTTCATCCGCCGCTCAAGCGGCGTGCCCGGCGGAGGTGCCGGAGTGCTTGATATCGCAGTTTGCGATATCAAGTGGGCAAATTCCTCCTGGCGTGGACCCGCTCCCAATCCACCCGGGGCGTTTCAGTCGACACGGCGGACAGGAGTGGTGGTCGGGCGGAGAATCAGTTCGTCGCGGGCCGCCCGGCTCATGGCGCGAAGCTGCTCAGCCGTGTACCGGTTACCATCCGCCTTCCACGCCTCCTTGGCAGCCCCGGGAGCGGCGGTTCCGCCCGGGAAATCGCGGGCGGACTTACTTTAAACCCGTTTCACGATCCGGACGTTGCCGCTCCGCGCCACAAATGGAAGCCCGGCGCCAGTTCGCCACGCGGTTGCCTCCACACGCGCCGCGGTTTCAAATGGGGGCGCGGGTGGAACTCGCCCCTTCCACCCCACGGACCGGTAGGGATTCGTTCCACCCGCGTCCGTCGAATCCCCCGCCCAGTCCTGTGGAGGCGAGGCGGGGAACGGGGGGAGCTCCAAGGCGTGTGGATTCCCCATGCTTCCTTCAGGCGACTCCACACGCGCAGCGGATCCAGATGGGGGCGCGGGTGGAACACGCCCCTACCACTCCATTGATCGGTAGGGATGCGTTTCACCCGCGTCCGTCGAATCCCCCCGCTCAGTCCCGTGGAGGCGAGGCGGGGAACGGGGGTAGCCCCAAGGCGTGTGGATGACCCATGCTTCCTTCAGGCGACTCCACACGCGCAGCGGGTTCAGATGGGGGCGCGGGTGGAACGCGCCCCTACCACTCCACGGACCGGTAGGGATGCGTTCCACCCGCGTCCGTCGAATCCCCCGCCCAGTCCCGTGGAGGCGAGGCGGGGAACGGGGGGAGCTCCAAGGCGTGTGGATTCCCC
>JBBQIU010000513.1:0-3653 GCA_038325245.1 Verrucomicrobiota bacterium | reverse complement strand
ATCAAAAAGATTAGTTGAAAAAATAGCGCGCCTGGATGCGCACCCCCGCATCGGCCTGGAACCTGCCGCCGCCGCCGGGTTCGATCCATTCGAGGGAGATCGGGCGCTCCCAGGACAGGCCGCTGCGTTCGGGATTGGCGTAGATGCCACGGCTTGGGCCGAACAGATCATCGACGCTGGTTGCGAGGGAGAGGGTTGGAAGGGATTTGAGGGAGTCGCCGATTTGAGGCGCGTAGGTGGCGGACTGGGTGATCCGCGGATCCATGGCGTAGTCCGCGGAAAGTCCCGCCCAGGTTGCCGGGAAACCGGCCGGCCTGGCGGGCTGGGTGACGGTGGAATCGACGAGGATGTAGGTATGGGTGTCGATGTTGGTGGGGCGATAGTCGCGCCTGAAGGCGGCGGCGCGGACGACGGTGGTTTGGGCGATGCGGAGAGGCGCGGCGTAGATTTGTCCGTGATCCGCCAAAGGTGCACTGCCGTCGAGGGTGTAGCGGATCTCGGCGTCGGGTGTGGTGGTGACGATCGCGAGATCGAAGGGGGAGCTGGCGAAGCCACGTGTGACGCTGAATTTGGTATCGGCGACCCGCCCGAGGTTCCACGGGACGTTGTTCGAGGCGCCGGGGGTGGGTCGTTCCAGGTAGGCCGCAAAGAGCGTCCCGGAGTTCTCCGTGGTCAGATTGGCGTCGAGCAGGAAGTCCGGGTCGTCGACGGAGGCATTGACGGCATGGAAGCCCATCCAGTTTGTGCCGGTCTGGAAGAGGTTCTTGAACGGGGTGAGATCGATGGTTTCAGGGACGAGCGCCGCCGCCTTGTTCCGTTCAGCGAGGGCGGTTGAATTCCATGCGAGGGAGGACGGGACATTCAGTGAGACGACCGGCTGGCCGTTGAGGAAAACCGCGACGCCGTCGTCATAGCGCAGCGTCAACGAGAGGGATTGGATGGACTCGGGAGCCTGGAGGACGAAGGGAAGGCGCGCCAGGGCCGAACTGTTTCGTCCGAGCAGGGTGTCGGCGAGATCGGTTCGAAGGACGGGTGCGAACGAAATCGATTCGACGCCGTAGACTTCGACTTCCGCGAGCGTCAGGACGCTGTCCTCGTCGGCATTCCCGGCGCCGCCCGAGCCGGAGAGGTCGGGGTCGGGGGTTCGGGAAATCCGGATGAAACGGGCGGCGACGGGTTCGACGCCCAGGTCGAGGAGGTCGAGGGTGATGGCGGCGGGGCTATTGAGCCGGTTCTCGGGATTCAGGAGGCCGGACGTCCAGAGGACGGTCGCGCCGTCGGCGTCGATGAGGTAAACCGTGAGGTCGCGGAAGCGGGTCTGGCAGCACTCGGGGCGGTTGTGCAGGACGAGCCGGCGGATTTCAAAGGCGGCGCCCAAGTCGAGAGACCAGGCGGAGGCGTCGTCCTGACTGGCGGTATGGGTGTAGGTGGAGAGATTGCCGTCGTTGCCGTTGGCGGCGGGGAGTCCGAAACCGGTCGTGGATTGGGATGCGGCGCCGGCGAGGGCGAGGTTGGTGGCGGCGTTCGGATTGGCGGGGGTCGTGTCGAAGCCGATCGGAAATCCCAACGTGGCCGGACGGGATGTGGCGGATTGACCCGCGCCGGAGATCCAATTGGCGGGGATGTCGGAGGCGTTGGCGGGAATGAGAATCTCGAGGGACGCGTTCAGGAGAAGACTGCGGGTTCCTGGAGAGGCGGGCGTGCCGAAGGAAATGTCGGTCTCCTGGGGGGGGAAGGCGGGTCGAAACTCCGTGGAAACGGTCACGCCGTCGGGATGGATCAGGGCCAGATATTCCCCGGACGCTTCCAGGCGGAAGTTGGCATGAACCGGGGCGGGATCGGCGGGGGACCGGTTTTTACCCGAGGCGAAGACGACCAGGTGCGCACCAGGGGCGAGGGTGCGGTTCGGGAAGGACCACTTCAAGGGAAGGGTCGGGTCGTCGGTGAGGAACCAGCCGGCGAGTGAAACGGGGGCGGTGGAGGGATTGTGAAGCTCGATCCAGTCGGACGGTTCACCGTCCTCGTCGAGGAGCGACCCGCCATTGGCGGCCATGAATTCGCTGATGACTGGGGCGGCCCAGCCGGCGGGTGTTGGCAACAGGGCGGTTGTCAGGAGACAAAGAATCCACAATGGCGGGATCAGGGCGGACCGGGCGCGGAGCGACATCGTGGCTGAAATACCACGGGAACGGTGATCGGTCGACCCCTGGATCCATGGCTCTCAGGCGGAACAACTCAGTGGTGACGCACGCGAAGACCCGAAGACGCGAAGGAGAAGAAGCCGGAAAGAGGATTTTGTGTGGGGTGGAAACAGGCGGCGAACGATGGGGTTACCCGCGATATCGTGATGCTAAAGGCCCCCGAATTTCTTCGCGTTCCTGGCGTCTTCGCGCGGGGCCCCTTGATCGCAACGGAATCGTTGGTTAGGCGGGCGCGTTTTCGGTGCGCTCGGTCTTGAGGCGGAGTTGGCCGCAAGCGGCGTCGATGTCGTGGCCTTTCTCGAGGCGAAGGGTTGTGGAGACGTCGAGTCGTTCGAGGGCTTTGGCGAAGGCGGTGCAATGGGCGTCGTCGGGACGGATCCAGGGGAGCCCTTCGACGGCGTTGTAGGGGATGAGATTGACCTTGGCGTGAAGGCGGCGGGCGAGGGAGGCGAGGGGTTTGACTTCGGTGAGGGCGTCGTTGATGCCAGACAGGAGGATGTACTCGAAGGTGATCATGCGGCCCTTCCTCTCGAGGTAATGGGCGCACGCGGCGGTGAGGTCGGCGAGGGGATACCTGCGGTTGATGGGCATGATCCCGGCGCGCACGGCGTCGGTAGCGCCGTGGAGGGAAATGGCGAGGCGGAACTGCTCGGGTTCATCGCCGAATCGGCGGATTTGGGGGGCGAGGCCGCTGGTCGAGACGGTGATCTTGCGGGCACCGATGGCGCCGCCCCAGGGGGCATTGAGGATGCGGAGGGCGCGGAGGAGGTGGTCGTAGTTTGCGAAGGGTTCGCCCATGCCCATGATGACGAGGTTGTCGATGAGGCGGGGGTGACAGGAGGGATGGGGCGAAGGGGACGAAGGGGACGCGATGTTGAGCTTCGTGCCGCGGATGTCGGGGAGGTTGGACAGGGCAGAATCGCAATCAGCCTTGCCTTTGGCCTTGGCCGCCGTTTCCGGGGGGGTGTCCTGGGTGCGATGCCAGCGTTCGGTGGCGAGGACCTGGCCGACGATTTCGTCCGGGGTGAGGTTGCGTTGGAAGCCGTCGAGGCCGCTGGCGCAGAAGCGGCAGCCGTAGGCACAACCGACTTGTGTGGAGACGCAGAGGGTGTGGCGATCGGAACGGTCGCTGTAGAGCGCGGGGTTGGCGGGGATGAGGACGCTCTCGATGAGGGCGCCGTCATGGAGGCGCCAGAGGAATTTCTGGGTAGAATCGGAGGATCCCTGGCGGCGGACGAGTTCTGGCAGGGAGAACCGGAAGGTTTGGGCGAGGCGGGTGCGGAGGGACTTGGGGAGATTGGACATCTCATCCCAATGCCCGGCGCGCCGGACATGGAGCCAGGAAAGGATTTGTTCGAGGCGAAAGGCGGGTTCGCGGGATTCCTGAAGGAACGCCTCGATGTCTTCGCGGGTGCAGGCGTGGATCGGGCGAATGGTCGAGGGGGGCGTGGA
>JBBQIU010000512.1:0-3655 GCA_038325245.1 Verrucomicrobiota bacterium | reverse complement strand
GGTCAGCGGACCCAGCGTGTAGAAGGGCGCCTCGTGGCACCATTCCAACTGCTTCGCCATGTTCTCCTCGATCAGGTGCATCGGAACGTGCCCCGGTCCCTCGTTCATCACCTGGACGCCATGTTCCCAGGCCCGTTTCGTCAGATCCCCCTGGACCTCCAGTTCCCCGAACTGCGCCGCATCGTTGGCATCTGCAATCGATCCCGGACGCAGTCCATCGCCAATACTGAAGCTCACATCGTAGGCGGCCAGGATCTCGCAGATCTCGTCCCAGTGCGTGTACAGGAAGTTTTCGCGATGATGCGCCAGGCACCACTTCGCCAGAATGCTCCCCCCTCGGCTCACGATCCCGGTCATCCGACTCGCCGTCAGCGGAATGAATCGAAGGAGCACGCCCGCATGAATCGTGAAGTAGTCGACCCCCTGTTCCGCCTGTTCCACGAGGGTGTCCCGGTACGCCTCCCAGGTCAGATCCTCCGCCCGTCCCCCCACCTTCTCCAGGGCCTGGTAAATCGGAACGGTCCCGATCGGAACCGGGGAGTTCCTCAGGATCCATTCCCGTGTCGCATGAATGTTCTTTCCCGTCGAAAGGTCCATCACCGTGTCCGCGCCCCATTTCGTCGCCCACCGCATCTTCTCAACCTCCTCCTCGATGCTCGACGCCACCGCGCTGTTACCGATGTTGGCGTTTATCTTCACCAGGAAGTTCCGCCCGATGATCATGGGCTCGAGTTCCGCATGATTGATGTTCGCTGGAATGATCGCCCGCCCCGCCGCCACCTCCGCCCGCACAAACTCCGGAGTGATTACCGCCGGCAACCTCTGGGGAAACCGGCGGATGACCGAGGGCGTGTATTCCGATGATCCAAGCGCCGGATCTCCCGATCCCCGGTGCTGATGCCGCAAATCATTCTGGGCATGGGACGCCGACGATGCCCCCCGCTCCTGCCCCTTCCACTCAAGCCCCTGGTTCTCCCGCACCGCAATGAACTCCATCTCCGGCGTCACGATCCCCTGCCGCGCATACCATAATTGCGTCACCGGATGACCCTTCGACGCCCGCAGTGGACGCCGACGCTGGCCCTGCATTGCAGGGAATTCCACCAACCGATTCCGCTCCGCCTTGCTCGCGTATTCCGCGTGCTGCCGGGTGAGATAACCGTTGTCCTGCGGACGCACTTCCCGTCCATCGTAGGCCTCCACGTCGCCCCGACGTTGTATCCATTCCCCGCGCAATGCCGGCAGTCCGGCCTCCACGACTCCTTGAAACTCCGGATCCCCCCACGGGCCGGATGTGTCGTACACCCGGATGGGCGGGTTGGGAACCAGATCACCCTTCACCGTTCGGGTCGGGGCCTGCCCGATCTCCCGCATCGGGACGCGGATCTCCTGGTGAATCTCCCCGCCCACATGGACGCGACGGCTGTTCGGAAGCGGGGAGGAGCTGTGCGGTTCAAGGGATTCCGGTGTGGCGATCATGTTGAATCAGGTTTCAGGGTGCTGTCCGGGTCCGTGTCTCGAGTCGCCCGAGCGACCCTCCCCGAACGGGAAACGCCACACCAAAAGGAGGAACCAACCCCACCATCCTCCCTCCGCCGGCGTTACCCGGATCAGGTTCTACGGGTCTTCCGCTTGGGCGGAACTCTCAGCCGTCATGTGTCTCAACGGCTCCCCGGTCCCCCGAGTGTGCCCATGCTCCGCGTACGGTCAAGGTCCCCGTCCCATCTCGTGAACCTCACGGCGTCGTCAGCCATCGCAGCAACTCGGCCATCGCGGACCGCGACAACACCGTCTCGAACCCACCCGGCATCATCGATCCCGTCGTCGGCTCCATCGACCCAAGGTCGGACCGAAGCACCGCGTGCTCCACTCCGCCCGACATGCGCAGGACCACGTTGTTCGCCGTCTCCGCCGCCACCAGTCCTTCCAAAATCTCGCCCGACTTCAGCGTGATGGACCAACCCCGGTACCGCGCCTCCACCGCAGCGCCAGGATCGAGGATCGAGACCAGCAGCCAGTCCAACGGCTTCCCACCCACCATCGCCAGATCCGGCCCCACTTCCTTCCCTTCGCCCTTGAACCGATGGCACGTCGCACAAAAGGCCTCAAACCAGACCCGCCCCCGCGCCGAGTCCGCCCCTTCGACCCCCAGCCTCGAATAACCCGCCACCACCGCCGCGCGATCCGGTGTCGACGGTTCCCGCCCCGCAAGGATCGGGACCGACCTCGGACGGCCCGTCTCCTGATACAACTCCCGGAAAAGTCCGCTCCCGGGCGTCAGGGACGAAAGTATCGCGATTCGAATCCACTCGTCCCCGCCGTCCGAAGCCGCCAGACCCCGAAGCACGGGCTCGCAAAGTTCCGGCGACCACGCGCCCAGGGTGAACGCCGCCTGAAATCGCACGGCCGAATCTCCATCCGCCACCAACGCCGCCACCGCCCCGAAGATCTCCGGGTCCTTCCCCGCAAGACGTTCGCTCTGGCGCAGAGCTTCCACCCGAACCCACGGATGCGGGTCCCGGAGAGCCCTCACGAGTTGCGTCGACGTCAGCGCTCCAAGCCCGCCCAGCGTCGCCAGCGTCTGAACCCTCACCTGTGGCGAGTGCGTCAACCCCAATCCCAAAGCCACCGCTCGATACGTTCCGGGATCCCGTTTCTCCAGCAGGCGCCGTTGTACCATGTCCCGTTGCCACCCGCTCGGACTGTTCATCGCCGCCACCAACCCATCCCCGTGCAGGACCGTAAGATTTGGAATCCCCCGCCGCGGCCGCCCCTCCGGCACCACCCGATAGATCCGCCCCCGATCCTCCCCGGCCCTCAGATCCAACCGCGCCTGCATCTCCGGCGAGATCCATTCCGGATGCTCCAATACGAACCGGTACATGTCCGCGATGTACAGCGCCCCATCCGGACCTGTCTTCACCGTCGTCGGGCGAAACCAATTGTCCGTGCTCGATAGAAATTCCCTCTGCTCCTCGCCCTCGGCCCGTCGACTCGCCAGCACCGATCCGTCCCGATGGAGGACTTCCCGATGCACGACATTGTGGACGGGTTCGCAGATGAAGACCGAGGTCGCGAAATCCCCTCCAAAGAGATCGTCCCGATAGGGGCTCGGACTACACCCGCTCGTCACGTGGTTCAATGACCACGGCTGGTTCGGGCGCACCTGGGCCGCACTTGTCGGGAAAACCCGGGTCGAATCGTCGTAATTCGCCAGGACCCGCAACACACGCTTCACCGCCAGTCTCGGATTGCGCCGAAGATAGTGTTCCGGAACGGCCACCTGCCACAACCAGGTCGGATTGTTGTTTCCGAACCAGTTTCCCCAGTCGTCCCGGCGGCGTCCGTATTGGGTTTGGGCCGAGACGGTCTCAACCTCGCCCGTTTCCGGATGAAACCGGATGTCCCGGCCACGAATCGACAGGCTCTCCGCCCCGTCCGGCGCCCGTACGCTTCCCCCGCTGTCCCCGTTCGCCGCATAGACCCAACCGTCCAATCCCCACTCGAATCCGTTGAATCGATGCTGTTGGTTCCCCGGCTCGAAACCCGTCAGTATCACCCGCCTCCGATCCGCCCGCCCGTCGCCGTTCGTGTCCTCCGCATACCAAAGGTCCGGCGCCACGGCAACCAGCGCCCCCCGCCCCCACGCCATCAC
>JBBQIU010000511.1:0-3660 GCA_038325245.1 Verrucomicrobiota bacterium | reverse complement strand
CGGATTTCTTCCGGTATGGCGAGCACCGGGCCGATGCTCCCCGGGGTCGGCTGGCGCTGGCCACGATGACGGTCCAGAACGCGATGGCGAGCGGGGCGTATGCGGGGAGCGTGTGGCTGGAGGGAAGTCCGAACGTGGAGGAGACGACGTACTGGCTGAACCTCCTGATCGACACGACTCGTCCGATCGTTTGTCACAGTTCCCAGCGCGCCCGCGGTTACATCAGTGCGGACGGGGACGGGAACATTGTCAGTGGCGTGCAGTACATCCTCTCGGGAAAGTGGGCCGATGACGCGGGTCGGAACAGGCTGGGCGGGGTGTTGATCGTCGATCAGGTGGTCTTCTCGGGGCGCGAGGTCCAGAAGGGGGATGCGCGGCCGGGGGGGTATGTGGCGACGGGCGGTTTCGGGGGGATCCTTGGGGCGGTGGGATATGAGACCGTCGTGACGTTCGTTCCGAATCGAAAGCATACCTATCTTTCGGAGGTGCGGGTGACGGCGCTGCCGAACTCGGTGACGGGCGTGCGGCGCGGGAGCGGGGGCATCCAATCTGTTCAGGTGGGGGTGAAGGATGAAAACGGCACACTGCGTCCGGAGGCGATGCCATTCGTGGGCATCGTGAAGGCTTCCCGATGGCGCGACACGGATCCGTTCGCGACAGGGGAGACGGAGGTGGACGTCCAGGCGCGCATTGAGGCGAACCTGAAGGGCGAGCCGCTGGCTGGATTCGTCCAGGAAGGCGTCACGGGCGGAGGGTTGACGGCGCCGGTGGAGGATGCCCTGCGGCGTGCGGCCTATTCCGGATTCCCCGTGGTGAAGGTGAACCGGGGCAATCCCCAGGGATTCATGCGGCGCAATGCGGAGGATGCGGTCATCGAGGGAAACAATCTGACGGCGACCAAGGCGCGCCTGTTGTTGATGGCGTCGCTGTTGAAGCTGGGAGCATTGCCTCCGGCGATCGATCCCCTGAAGCCGACGGACGAGGAAAAGGCGGCGATCCAGGCGAAGGTGAGGGCTTACCAGGAGATATTCGACACGCACTGATGGATGGGTCCTGAAACGATGGTTATTCCTGCATGAAGCGCACACTGAAGTTGGGAATTCCGTTGGTGTTGGTCGTCGTCATCCTGGGTGGGTGGCTGTGGAAGCGTGGGGCCTCCGGGACGGCGACTGCAAAAGCGGTCGAAGGAGCCCGGACGCCCGCAAAGGCCGCGGCGCCGTTGAGGGTTTCCGCCGTGATTGTGACCCCCGAACCTTTCGCGGAAACCGTCGTTTCGACGGGTACGTTGCGGGCGGAGGAGGGCGTGGAATTACAGGCCGAGATCAATGGGAAGATCATCGCCATCAACTTCACCGAAGGCAGCCATGTGAAGAAGGGCGCTCTCCTGGTGAAACTGAATGACGCGGACTTGCAGGCGACGTTGACCCGGGCGACGAGCCGTAAGGCGCTGGCGACACGGCGGGAGTTGCGGATCACGCAGCTCTTCAAGGAGGGAATCGCGAATCAGGACGAGTATGACGCGGTGCTGAACGACGTGGCCGTCCAGGAGGCCGAGATCGCCCTGATGGAGGCGCAGATCGGAAAGACCGAGATCCGCGCGCCCTTTGATGGAGTCGTCGGGTTGAGGTTTGTCAGCGAGGGAGCATTCGTCAGCGCCGCCTCCCGGATCGCCACGCTTCAAAGGCTGGATCATCTCAAGGTGGATTTCTCCGTTCCGGAACGTCACGCCGGGAGGGTGCGGGCCGGGAATCCCGTCAGCTTCAGCGTGACAGGGGGTGACCGGCGGCACTTCGGCGAAGTGCAGGCCACGGACCCGAGGATCGATGCCGGAACCCGTTCGCTCCTGGTGCGCGCCATTTGCCCGAACCCGGAAGGACGGCTGCTTCCGGGGACGTTTGCGAATGTCGAGATCACGTTGTCGCGGCTGGAGAATGCGATCCTGGTTCCATCGATGGCGGTCGTTCCGGGCGTGACCGACAAGAACGTGTTCGTCGTCGCGGATGGCAAGGCGGCGCGGCGCGTCGTCGAGACGGGGACAAGGACGGAAGCCACCGTGCAGATCATGTCTGGACTGAAGCCCGGTGACGTTGTGATTACGTCGGGACTCCAGCAGATGCGTGCCGGGATGGCGGTGGAACCGGTCTTCGCATCGCCCTCTCCCCAGCAGATCACGGGGCAGGAGACGAGGGAAGGGGAGCAAGGGGCGGGTGCGGTGTTGAAGGTGTTGCCGGTGGCGGCGGCGAAAGTGCGGTAATTGCGAAGTGCGAACTGCGGAACCGGACCCATGAGCCTTGCAGAAATCAGTGTGCGCCGTCCGGTACTGACGGTGGTGATTTCCCTTCTCATCACGATCCTTGGCGCGTTGTCCCTGACGCGTCTCGGGGTGCGGGAGTACCCGGCGGTTGATCCCCCCACGATCTCGATTGCGACAAGCTACCCGGGCGCCGCGGCGGAGGTCGTTCAGGCGCAGATCACGGAGCCGATCGAGGAGGCCGTGAACACGGTCGCCGGGATCCGGACGATGACGTCGACGAGCCGCGAGGGCGTCAGCCAGATCACGGTGGAATTCACGTTGGACACGGACCTGGACACAGCCGCGAGCGATGTGAGGGATCAATTGAGTCGCGCGGTCCGGAATCTTCCGCCTGACGCGAACCCGCCGGTATTGAACAAGGCTTTCGCGGATTCGAGCCCGATCCTGGGTCTGGCATTGCGGAGCGAACGCCGGACGCAGTTGGAGTTGTCGGCCTTCGCGGACACGCTTCGGGAACGTCTGCAAACCGTTCCCGGGATCGCCTCGGTGGACCAACCGGCGGAGAAGCGTTACGCCATGCGCCTCTGGATGGATCCGGAGCGCCTGGCGGCCTACGGGCTTTCGCCGATGGACGTGCGTCGCGCCCTGGCGCGGGAGAACATCGAACTTCCGTCGGGCCGGATCGAGGGGGAATCGGTGGAACTGCCGGTAAAGACGATGTCGCGGCTGAACACGCCGGCGGATTTCAACGCCATGATGGTGAAGCGGGAAGGGGATCGCATCGTGCGATTCCAGGACATCGGCTATGCGGAACTGGGTCCTCAAAACGAGCGGGGGGCGCTGAAGGTGTACGGGCGTCCCATTGCAGGCCTGTATTTTCGTCCGCAGCCGGGAGCGAATCAGATTGAGATCGTGGATGAGGTCATGCGGCGGTTGGAACGAATCCGGCAAGAGCTGCCGTCCGACATCAACCTCGATGTGGCCTACGACAACACGGCGTATGTACGGCGGTCGTTGTTGGAGGTGACGGAGACCATCTTCATTGCCTTCGCGCTGGTGGTGCTGGTGGTCTTCGCATTCCTGCGAGAGTGGCGGACCACGTTGATTCCCGTGATCGCGATCCCGGTGTCGATCGTCGGCACGTTCGGGATCATGGCGGTGGCGGGATTTTCCATCAACACGCTGACATTGCTGGGAATCGTTCTGGCGATCGGTCTCGTGGTGGATGACGCCATCGTGGTGCTCGAGAACATCTACAAGAAGGTCGAATCCGGAATGCCGCCGATGATGGCGGGGATCGAGGGAACCAAGGAGATCTTCACGGCGGTGGTGTCGACGACCATCACGCTGGCGGTTGTTTTCCTTCCGCTGCTTTTCATGGGCGGGCTTTCGGGCCGGTTGTTCCG
>JBBQIU010000510.1:0-3665 GCA_038325245.1 Verrucomicrobiota bacterium | reverse complement strand
TCGACGTCGACCTCGAACACCGTGGCGTCCGCGGAGAGCCCCGGCGCCGAGAAGTCCGGGGCGGGGACGACCAACAAGACCGAGAAGGCCACCGTGACCGTCACCGTGGATGCGGAGGGATTGCCCGACCGCGTCGCCGCGCTTCCTCCCGGGCCGTCGAACTACCAGAGCATCACGTCGGTGGGCGACAAGCTCTACTACATCAAGAAGGGGAAGCTGTTCCTGTTCGAAATGGAGAAGGAGAAGGAAACGGAGATCGGGGACGTCGCTGGTTATCAGGTCACAGCGGATCAGAAGAAGATGCTGGTCCGTGTGGGCGGGGATTACGCCATCGTGGATCTGCCGACCGGGAAGCTCGACTTGGGCGATAAGAAGCTGAGCCTGGCCGATCTGAAGGTCTCGCTCGACCGGCCTGCGGAGTGGAGCCAGATCTACGCGGAGTGCTGGCGGCAGATGCGCGATTTCTTCTACGACCCGAACCTGCATGGCGTGGACTGGGCGTCGATTCGGGCGCGGTACGAGCCCCTGCTGCCCCACGTGCGGCATCGCGCCGACCTGACGTACGTGATCGGGGAAATGATCGGCGAACTCAACGCTGGCCACGCGTATGTGGGCGGAGGGGACTATCCGAAGTCCGAGCGGATTCCGCTGGGGCTCCTGGGAGCGGAGATCCGGAGGGATGCCTCCGGCTATTACCGGGTTGAGCGGATCCTGCGCGGACAGAACTGGGACCCGAAGTATCGCAGCCCGCTGACGGAGATCGGGGTCAACGTGCGTCCTGGCGACCTGATCCTGGCCGTGAACGGACGTTCCACGAAAGACATGGCGGATCTCTATGCAGCCCTGGTGGGCCAGGCCGGGAAGCAGGTCCGATTGAAGGTTCATTCGGAGCCGAAGGACGAAGGATCCCGGGAAGAGGTCGTCATTCCGACGTCCGATGAGCAGCCTTTGTATTACCTGAACTGGGTGCTCGGGAACATTGAGGCCGTCGAGAAGGCGACCGCGGGCCGGGTTGGCTATGTGCATGTTCCCGACATGGGAGTGCCGGGCTTGAACGAGTTCGTGAAATTCTACTACCCGCAGCTTCACAAGGAGGCGTTGATCGTGGATGTCCGGGGCAATGGTGGCGGCAACGTATCCGGCCAGATCGTCGAGCGGCTTCGACGGGAGCCGGCGATGTGGACCATTGCACGGAACGGCGCAGTGAACGTCGATCCCGCCGGCCAGGTTCTAGGTCCCAAGGTGCTCCTGCTCGACGCCTTCAGCGCGAGCGACGGCGACATCGTCGCGTACCGGTTCCGCAAGCACGGGTTGGGGCCGGTCATTGGGCAGCGCTCCTGGGGTGGGGTCGTCGGGATCCGGGGCACCCTGCCGCTGCTGGATGGCGGCACGTTGAATCGTCCCGAATTCAGCCGGTTCGATCTTGAGGGCCGGGAGTGGATCATGGAGGGCGTGGGGGTGGAACCCGACATCGTGGTGGACAACGATCCGGCGCGGGAGTTCGCCGGTGTGGATGACCAGTTGAACCGGGCGATCCAGGAGATTCAACAGGCCCTTGGCCGAACGCCGGTGCGGATTCCCCCGGTGCCCCCCTACCCAAACAAGCGGCGATGAGGCGGGCTTCCGATTGAAGGGTCGACATCTCCTCTTCCTGCTGGCGCTGAACTGCGGGTGGGCGGCGCTCCCGACGGTGGTGACGCGACTGGAAGGCCAGTTGGGACCGCTGGAGTTCGTGTTTCTGCGCTACGCCTTTGCGTTCCTCGCTCTCGTCGTGGTCTGGCGCTGGCTGCCCGGCGAGATTCCCCGGGGGGCTGACTTCTGGAAGACAGTGATCATGGGGGTCACGGTGTTCACCGTCGGGCACCTTTTCCAGGTCGCGGGAATGCAACAGAGCGAGGCGAGCGACGCGTCGGTGCTCCTGGTTCTGGACCCCCTGGTATCGTCGATTGGGGCCGCGCTGTTTCTTCACGAGGGAATCCCGCGCCGTCGCTGGGCGGGGTTCGCCTTCGCCATCACCGGGGTGGCGATTCTCTCGTTGTGGCGGGGGGAGGCGCGGCTCCCGGGTTTGCTCGCGAACCTGATGATTGTCCTGTCATTCGTCTCGGAGTCCGTCTGGTCGGTGATGGGCAAACCCCTGGTCACGCGCTGGGGCATCCCCAAGGTCACGGGCCTGGCGCTGGGAGCGGGGACACTTGTCAATGCGCTGCTGCTGGTGCCCGGAGCTGCGGGGCACGGGGTGCGCATGGCGGCGTTGAACCTCGAGGCCTGGGTGACGCTGGCGATGCTGGGGATCGTCCTGACCGCGGTTGGATACAGCGTCTGGTACCTCGTGATCCGCGAGGTGCCCGTCAGCGTCGCCGCCATGACGATTTACCTGCAGCCGATCGTCGGGACCATCCTCGCGACGACCCTCACCGGGGATCGGCTGCACGCCGGGCACCTATGGGGAAGCGCGGCGATTCTTCTCGGCGTGTACCTCGGGGTCCAACGTGTGTCGTTGTGTCGTTCCGTGACGGAGAAATAGCTGTTGCGACGGGAACGGCCGTTGGTAGGCTTCCCGCCCTTCGTCGCCAGGTATGGCGGTGGGGATAACGGCCTTAGAATCCCGGTTCCGGATGGAAGCGGGGGGCCACAATAACACCAAACTGAATCCCGTTTTCCGCGGGATGGCCCCACGCTCCGGCGTCCGGCTGCAGATAAAGGAAAAACCAGTGCTGACCATCGGACTTAAGGAATTGCTCGAAGCCGGTGTCCATTTTGGACACCAGACCCGTCGTTGGAACCCGAAGATGAAGCCCTTCATCTTCGAAGCGAGAAGCGGGATTCACATCATCGACCTCAGCAAGACTGTCACCCAACTCGAGGCCGCGACGGCCTTTCTGTTCGAGACGGCCCGTCAGGGTGGCGAAATCCTCTTCGTGGGCACGAAGAAACAGGCCCAATCCGCCGTCAAGGAGGCCGCTGTGGCCTGCGGAGCCATGCATGTCACGGAGCGATGGCTCGGCGGTACGCTCACCAATTTCTCAACGCTCAAGAGGTCCCTTGAGCGCCTCCGGACCATCGAGAAGATGGAAGCGGATGGCAGCATCCTGAACTACGTGAAGCAGGAGCAATCGATGATCCGTCGCGAAGCCGGCCGCCTGAAGAAGAACCTGGATGGCATCCGGATCATGGCCCAGAAGCTCCCCGCCGCGATGTTCATCGTCGACATCAAGCGCGAGCACAATGCCGTCGCCGAGGCGCGGCGCCTCAAGATCCCGCTTCTCGCGCTGGTGGACACCAACTGCGATCCGGACCTTGTCGATTACCCGGTCGCGGGCAATGACGACGCGATCCGATCGGTTCGCCTCATTTTGAGCGTCGTTTTGGAGGCGGTCTCTCGCGGGCGGGCCGAGTACGAGGCGAAGTATGCCCGGCGCAAGACCGTAGAAAACCCGGAAGGCGCTCCGGCCGCAACCGCAGCCGCAACCGCACCGGCTACAGTCGCCACGCCCGAGGCCGCCCCTGTGGCCGCCGCCACACCCGCGTCGGAAGCGGCACCCGAAGTGGTTGCGACGGCCTGAGTTCCTCCGCCCACTGAATTCCGTGCCGGCCCGGGCGGGTCATGGGATCCTCCCGGCCGGCAAACCTTACCGATACCAAGTCTATGGCAGAGATTACCGCAG
>JBBQIU010000509.1:0-3666 GCA_038325245.1 Verrucomicrobiota bacterium | reverse complement strand
GGTGAAACCCGGACTGAGCGGACGTGAAGATCACCGGCGCGTAGTCGAGGAAGAACAGCTTCTCCTGCACCCACTGCCCGAATTCCCCCAGCGTCGTCATGGGAGCCCCCCCGCCCGGGAGGCGATTCCGGGTGCTCCGGCGCTGCATCTCCCCGACCCGGGCCTCCCGGACGCCCTCGGCGACCAAGTCCCACTTGTTCACGACCACGATGCATGCGCGCCGGGCTTCCGTGATCAAGGCTCCGATCTTCTTGTCCTGTTCCAGGATCCCATCCCCCGCATCCAGCACCAGGATCGCGATGTCACACCGCCCCACCGCGTCTTCGGTTCGTTTGACGCTGTAGAATTCCACCGACGTGTGGACCGATTTCTTCTTCCGGACACCCGCCGTGTCCACCAGCACGTACCGCTCCCGCCTCCCCTCCGTCTCCACCTCGAACGGAACATCCACCGCGTCCCTCGTCGTCCCAGGGATCGGGCTCACCACCACCCGCGTCGATTGCGTCAGCGAGTTGATGATGGACGATTTTCCCACGTTCGGCCGGCCCACAATGGCCAACCGCAGGGGGTCCTTCGAGAAGTCGCGCCCGCCTCGACCCTTTCTCATCCCCAACTCCTGGGAAGCTGCCTCAGCCTCGTCGATCTCCCCCTCATCCCCGGCCCCGCCTTCGACAACCGCTGCCGCTTCATCGGGTTCCGGCAGAAACGGCATCGCGGCCCGCATCAACGCATCCAATCCCCTCCCATGGATCGCGCTCACAGGAAAAACCCGGTCGAAGCCCAGTCGCGCGAAGTCCACCGACTCCGTCGCCACCAAATCGTTGTCCGCCTTGTTGGCGACCAACAAGACAGGCTTTCCCGCCTCTCGAAGTCGCGTCGAGACCTCCTGATCCAGGGGAACAAGGCCTTCCTGGATGTTCACGATGAACAGAATCGCTGAAGCCGACTCAATCGCGAGGTCCACCTGTTCGAGGGCCGCCTGCGTGATGACGTCCTGGGCTTTTTCCCCACGCCGCAAGCCAATGCCCCCGGTGTCGAGGAGGGTGAAGGGGCGCCCGTGCCATTCCACCTCCGCCGCAATCCGGTCCCGCGTCACCCCCGGTTGATCATGCACGATGGCGATGCGCCGCCCCGCGATGCGATTGAACAGGGCCGATTTACCGACATTGGGGCGGCCAACAATGGCCAAAACGCCAGACATGGGCGGAGCATGGCCAAGGGCGCCCCCCGGTAGAAGGGCGAATGCGGCCCTCCCCTTTTCCCTAACGGCACCGCGCGACAAACCGCGCCATCCGCGCCATCGCCTCCTCAATTTGCGGGAGGGATGTCGCGAAACAGCACCGGAGAAAACCCTCGCCGCACGCCCCAAAAGCACTGCCCGGCACCGCGGCCACCTTCTCCTCCTGCAACAGCCGAAACGCAAATTCCTTCGAAGTCAGCCCGGTCCCGGCAATGGAAGGAAACGCATAAAACGATCCGCGGGGAAGGTGGCACTTCAACCCCATCGCGTTGAAAGCATTCACGACGACGTTGCGGCGCAACTTGTATTGGTCGCGCATTTCGATCGTATCCGCGTCCCCGTGCAGGATCGCCTCCAGCGCCGCCTCCTGGCTGATGATGCTCGCGCACAGCATCGAATACTGGTGGATCCGCATCATTGCCTCCGTCAGTTCCGCCGGCGCGCACGCGTACCCGATCCGAAAGCCCGTCATTGCGTACGCCTTCGAAAACCCGTGCAGGAAGATCGTCCGCTCACGCATCCCGGGCAACGACGCAATCGACACGTGCTCCCCTTCAAACGTCAACTCGGCGTAGATCTCATCCGTCAACACCAGCAGGTCATGCCGCTGCGCCACCGCCGCGATCCGTTCCAACTCTCCCCGGGTCATCGTTCCACCCGTCGGGTTCGTCGGAAAATTGAGCATCAACGCCTTCGATTTCGGCGTCACCGCCGCCTCAATCGCCTCCGCCTTCACCGAAAACCCGTCCTCCGCGCGACATACCACCGGCACCGCCACCCCGTGCGCCAGCGCGATGCTTGGCGAATAGCTCACGTAACAGGGCTCATGAAAGATGACTTCGTCGCCCGGATTAATGATCGCCCGCAACGCCAGGTCCATCGCCTCGCTTACCCCCACCGCGATCAGAATCTCCCGCCCCGGGTCATATTCGACCCGGAACTTCTCCGCCAAATGCGATGAGATCGCCGCCCGCAACTGGGGCGTCCCAAGGTTCGACGTGTAACTCGTCCGTCCCTGTTCGAGGGCGTAAATGGCGGCCTCGCGGATGTGCCAGGGCGTGACAAAATCAGGCTCGCCGACTCCGAGCGAGATCACGTCCTTCTGGCTGGCTACGATGTCGAAAAACTCACGGATGCCCGAACGGGGAATTCCCCGCACGTGCGATGCCACGAACGCTCCACTGGACGCCGCCTTCATAAGGGGGTCGGACCCTAGGTGATCCATCCCCTGAGTGGCAAGAGTCACGGAAGGGCCGCATGGATTCCGGGGTGAGGGGTTGGGTGCGTTTGGAACATCAACGCCGCCTCCTATATCAAACGGACAGGTGGCGCGGACACAACGGCCGCTTCCATTCACCGTCGGGATATCCAGACATCCACCCATGCTCTCGATCTGCTGGCGTAGGGATTCCCAACTTGGGACTCCGACTTCACACGGTTCACCGGCGGCTTCCACCTCCTGGATCACGACGGCTGGCAAGGAGCCATCCTCTCGAACCTCGACGATCAACCGTCGCCTCTCCACGATCACACCGAGTTGGACCGCTCTTGCACTCGCGTGCTCGACCGCCTCCGTCAATGCCTTCCGCACGACGGCCTGCACCACCTCGGCAATCTCAAGATCGATCGTCCGATGCTTCACGGCATGCCGTGGCAGATCCAACCGCAACGTCACACCCTGTTCCCTCGCATATCGCCAGGCCCAATCACTCAGGAAACCAATGAGCCCCACCACCGTCGGGGAATCCTGCTTCAGAGCCCAGATCGTCGCCTTCAATTCCTCAATGACGCCGCGAACGCGTCGATTCGGTGGATTCGCTCCCGCCAACTCCGCTCCCAGAAAATCATGCAGACGGCTGCGGATGTTCTCGATGTCCTGGATCGCGCGTCGACGAGCCATCGCAAGACGGGCCAAAAAAATCGTGCTCACCACCACCGCGAGCGTCACGCCCGCCGCCACCCACGCACCCGCCATCGCCATCGTCCGATCGAGTCCTCGCCGCACCCGCTGCACCCAGTCCGGCCGGGGCGTCCATCCTGAGCCATCCCGCCACGCACCCCGACGCCCCCAATACACCCGAACTTCCCCGACCTGAACCTCGCCCCTCCCGTGGAAGCGGCTGCCGACCGCAAAGTCCGGCAACCCATCACCATTCGCATCACCCAGGGCTGCCACAACGCCACCCAGCTCCGCCCCGCGCTGATTCGATTCCGCCGTCCAGTCCGGCCACCGCGGAAGCCCTCGCGTCGATCCAAAGTAGAGCGCGACCACTCCCTCATTCAGCTCCCCGTGATCCAGCGTCCGGCCCGTGACCACCAGGTCATCGAACCCGTCCCCATTGACATCCCCTACCCCGGCCACGCCCGTGCCATAGTGCCCATTGACCTCGTTGCCCTCCACCGTCCACGCCGGCGACAGACCCAAC
>JBBQIU010000508.1:0-3668 GCA_038325245.1 Verrucomicrobiota bacterium | reverse complement strand
CTTTCTACATTATCTCCCTCGGACGGCGGGCGATCCGAAAGGCAAATGGGGTCAAACATGGACTTTCTACATTATCTCCCTCGGACGGCGGGCGATCCGAAAGGCAAATGGGGTCAAACATGGACTTTCTACATTATCTCCCTCGGACGGCGGGCGATCCTGCCAGTTTTGGACGGTTCATCGCCCGGAACACGAAGGCAATGGGGTCGAGTCGCTGGTGATCGGGTATGAACGGGGGTGGGCGAGGTCACCTTTCGGGTCCATCTAAATTGAGTTGGGGTAGTTGGCCTGGGTTTGGTGTTTCAACAGGGCTGACGTAAGACCTCCGGGAAAGGGTATTCCACATCGGTCCACGCGGCGAGGCGGCGGCGGTCGTGCGTCAAATGTCGGATATCCAGAACGGCCGCTTGGGCCCGGATCAGGAATTCCGGCAATACCGGGCTGTCGCCTTTCGCCGGGCGGTGTTTGCGGAAGGAGTGTCCCGCACGCCAGGACGCATTGAAATCGAGGTCGATGCGGATGAATGCGAGTGGTCAGGGCCTTGAATCCATCGACGCTGGTCCACCCGCGAGCGGAGCACCTGTAACGGAATCGACCGCGCGACACCTCACCCGTGTTGCAAACGCTTCAACGCTTCCTCCGGTGAACAGGCCGGAACCGGTGATCGACGGTAGTCCCGTAGATTCCGCGTTACGACGAACTCGGCTCCGCCCGCGAGCGCGGTGGCGACCTGCATGGCGTCCTCCAAGTCAGACATCGGAAATCCCAACGCCGCCAGCATTTCCTTCCGTCCGACTTCCGGAACGTCGACGAATTCCAGGAGTTCCATGATGAACTCCCGGGGGTCCGGTCGTACGAGATAGAACAAATTGGCGAGGCTATGCCACGCGACCGACAAGCGTGCGGGGTGGGCCTCGCCCCATCCCATCAAGGCGGCGGAGGCTTGGAAAAACCCTTCACGTCGCAAGGCTACGTCCAGCAAAACATCCGTGTCCAGGAGCGCCTTCATGCCAGGGAGTGCTTTGCCTTGAGAGCCGTCAACCTTGCATCGCCCGAGGTGTTTGGCGTGACGGAGAATCTTCCCGACCAGCGATCGGCGAACGCAGGTGAACGTTTGGGTCGCGATGCCAAAGCCTCGCGCAGTAGACTCTCCAGCAGCCCCGACACACTTGTTCCGCGGCTGTGGGCCACCTGCCGCGCGTGCGCTGCGAGTTCCGCATCCACGGTCACTGTCAACCGATCCTTCATGTGCATACTCTGTTGTGAAGTATGCGCCATGCCAAGCTGTTCTTTGAGGGCCAAGGAAAGAAGGACTTCACCAAACCGCTTGCCGACATTCGCTTGGTACGGCAGGAGGCGGCGCACCTGGAAGTGCGCCTCGAACAAATCCACCGCGTGCCGCAACGTGTGGTAAGGCAATGGGGTCAAACCTTGACAGTGGACAATTGGGTAGCGGGCGGCTCAGTGTCGCGCCATGGCACGGCGGTTGGGGATTCATGTTCCCGACGGTTGGTACCACGTCGTGAGTCGGGGGAATGGCGGGGATGTGGTTTTCCGCACTGCCGAGGACCGGCGGCGGTTCCTTGGTTTGGTATCCGAGGAATGCAATGGGGTCGGGTATCGACATTCGACAGATTCTGTCCGCATCTGCGGACGATAGGGGAGCAGCCCTTGGGTCGCCCCCCTCGGTGGGCGGATCTGCGACGCGATGCCGCGCTCGTTGCGGAAGGTGATTGGCCGTCGCAGCAGGGTTCGGTACGCGACGGAACCGGCACGGGTGCGACGTCTTGGTGCAAAGGGATGAATCGCGAGGACCGGCGGGAGCCGATCTTCCATGAGAATGGGGACCGGAAGTTGGACTATGGCTTCAGATGCAGGAAGCGGAGTTCGGGGTAGCGGCTGTATCCCGCGTCGAATGCGACCAGGCGGCAATCGGAGGCCATGGCGAAAGCGGCAAGGTACGCGTCCGTCCAGGCGCCGCCCCGGAGATCCAGTCGGACACTCCATCGGCGCAACCACTCGTCGATTCCAGCCGGCTCGGGAATGAGATGGATGCGCGGCGTCGCCAGCCATTTCTCGAGCGCCGTCCATGCGGCCGCGCCATCGAGTGCTGCCGAGCCCATGATTCGCGGATGGGTTAGGTGGCGGAGCAGAGCCAACGCCGTGACTCGACAAAACGCGAGTTCTTCGTCCGCTTCTTTGTTCCAGTACCATCGGGCTCGTGTGTAGTGGACATGATCTGGGGCCGAGAGCGGAAGCCACACACTAGAGTCAAGCAGGTCGCGCATGTCGGGCCTCGTCTTCCTCGTCCTCGAGTTGGCGCAGCGCGTCGGGCGAAACCGCCGGGATGGGGACTCCGCGGCGCGGAACGAGCACCGGTGGCGGTGATCGGCGTCCGACCAATCTCCCGCGTGCGGCTGTTCGGCTCGAATCGCGCCGACGAAGGCCTTCTTGAATGAACACGGTGAGGAGGTCCTTCAACTTCTTCCCATCGAGAGCGGCCCGAGCCTTGGCCTGCCTCAGGAGATCTTCCGGCAGATCGATCGTGGTTCTCATCAATGCACCAAACGCATCAAAGCATCCATATGCGTTTACGTCGACACCTATGTTGACGCCGGGCGCGATTGAAAAGGTCCTCAGCAAGGGTGGCATCGGTTGCCAGGAAGGGTTCCGGGGGTGGGCAATGGGGTCAAACCGTGACAGTGGACAATTGGACAACGGGCGGCTCAGTGACGAGGCATGGCGCGGCGGTTAAGGATTCATGTTCCCGACGATTGGTCTCACGTCATGAGCCGGGGGAATGGCGGGGAGGCAATTTTTCGCACCGACGAGGACCGGCAGCGCTTCCTTGGCCTGGTATCCGAGGTGCCAGCCCGTTTTGGGACGGAGGTCCAGGTTCGTGGAGGGGTCAGTCCCACACGTCCGTGGTGGTGCGCCGACGGTCAATATGTGGGACTGTCCCCCGTGGAGTCCCCCGTGGAAGGTGCCGACGGGTGGAAGGTTCACCAAACTCTCGGAGCTGGTGGAGGAGCTGAGGAAGGATCTGCCTGGTGCGGCTGCCCCGGAAGCGGCCGCGGACCCCGGACGCCTCCGCCGCCGTTCCTCCTCGAATGGGGCGACCGGCCTGCCCCGCCCATGCAGCGGGGCGAGGCCCCGAAGGCAAGCCCACTCGAACTCGTGGAAATGATCGTCGCGCCGCTTCTGGTCATCTTCATGCTCCTGAAGCGAGAGGAACTGCGGAGCTCATGGCTTTAAGGCTCCAGCACCAGTGTGTTCCCCTTCGCCCTCAACTTCGCGGCGGTCTGCTGGACCTGGCTTTGGAGACCGGCCGGCCTGGGGTTTCAATGGGGTCAAGTATCGACATTATACAAATGAGAAGGCTGGAGCCGGTCGAGAGAGAATGAGGCCGCGTCACGCCAATCAACCATTGCGTCCGCTCATGGAGGCTCTCCCCACCTTGTGCAAAACATCCCCCGCCTCCAGCGCGCGCGGCCCGTGTGCGATCGTCGGCGTCACCATTGTCGATTGTCGCGACTTGACCCTATTGTGCCCACGCCCCCACGGCCCCTTCTTCATCACCGACGCCAGCGTTAGTATCCTCGGCGCTTCAGTTCGAGCAGCCGGAGGCGATCGGCGACATCCTGTTCACGGTAGGTCTCCTTGCTGGC
>JBBQIU010000507.1:0-3669 GCA_038325245.1 Verrucomicrobiota bacterium | reverse complement strand
CGGGACAATCTGTACATGTATCTCCTGAGCCTGCCCCAGATCGGAATCAGCGCTGGAACGGCGGTGGCGATCTCGCTGGTTGCCTATGCGTGCAGCCTGGTGTGGAGCGCCCTCGGCGGTGTGCTGTACCTGCTCATGCGACGGGAGACGGAGCTGGCGGCGGCGGTCGCGGAGGGGAGGGCCGATTCCACGCGTTGAGTCGAAGGAAAGCCCCTCATTACGGATAACCAATTGCGGAGAAAGGGGATGATGGAATCCCAGGAGTACGCCTCGCCCGTTTTTTCGCCCTTCGGTGGGATGGGTGGACCTGGGAACGCGATCCCGTCCTTCCAAGTCTCTGCGTTCCCTGCGTTCTTTGTGGCAAATCCCTCCCCGTCCGCATTCATGTGGGCTTGGAGGCCTGCCCGTTTGGACTTAGGCCACAGGGAACGCAGAGAGGGCAGAGAAGGACACGAGAGAGCCCCGGTTCCTCCGAAGCGGCACGGACACTTCAGCGGCAATGCGAAGAGAAGCTCCATGGTGTTGAGCCGAAAAGACGGAGGAAAAATCGGGTCCCGAAATATCCATCCGACGACCCAGAAGAACACGAAGAGCATTCCCAAGGGCCTCCTCTCCGTTCGGCGAGGCGCGAATGCCGCCACGTCCTGGTTGAGTCGAAGGGGAGCCCCTTTTTTCTGGCGCCTTTCCTGCAACTCGCCTATCGCCTCAACGGTCATCACCCGCATCGGAACCTAATCGCATGAGCATCCTCAATTTCCTCAAGTCCCAGGCCTGGGAGATCATCCAGTGGGAAGAGAACGATTCCCGGGACACCCTCAGCGTCCGGTGGCCCGATGAGGATCGCGAAATCAAGCGTGGCGCCCAGTTGATCGTCCGGGAAAGCCAGGTGGTGCAGTTCGTGTACCTCGGTCAGTTCGGCGACACCTTTCAGCCGGGCAAGCACGACCTCGTCACGGACAACATCCCGATCCTAAGCCGGCTCAAGGGTTGGAAGTATGGGTTCGAATCCCCCTTCAAGGCCGACGTTTACTACGTCGTCACCCGCCTCTTCTCGGGAAACAAGTGGGGAACGTCCAACCCGATCATGATGCGCGACCAGGACTTCGGCATCGTCCGGGTCCGCGCGTTCGGCACGTTCGATTTCCGGATCGTCGATCCAAGAGTTTTCCTTAAGGAGGTGGCCGGAACGGACCATCATTTCCGCCTCGACGAGTTCCACGACACGATGCGGTCGCGGATCGTGAGCGTTTTCACGGATGCGGTCGCGAGTGCGCAGATTCCGGTCCTGGATCTGGCGACGCGATACCAGGAGGTGGGCGATGCGATCCTGCCATTGATCAATCCGCAAACGATCAGCAAGTACGGCATCGAGATCACCAGCTTCATTCTGGAGAACGCGTCGGTGCCGCCCGAAGTCGAGGCGGCGATCGACAAGCGGTCGAGCATGTCGGCGGTGGGCAATCTCAATGATTACGTGAAGTTCCAAATGGCCCAGGGTCTCGAGAAGGGGGAGGGCGGAACGGGAAGCGCCGCGGCGCAGCTCGGCATTGGTCTGGCCTTGGCGCAGCAGATGGCCCAGCAGTTCCAACAACCAGCCGGGGGAACGCCGCCTCCCCTCGGGCAGCCGCCAACGTTGCCATCGGCGGGCGCGACGGGCGCGACGGGCGCTGTGGCGGCCGCCGCGAGTGGGTTGCCGAAGCTCCTCGCCCCGGCCGAAGTGGCCGAACATCTCGGAGTGACCGAGGCCGACGTCCTCTTGAGCCTTGAATCGGGGGATCTCAAGGGGAGGAAGATTGGCAGCGCGTGGCGCATTTCCCAGGGCGCGCTGGAGGAGTTCCTCCGGCACTGAGCGGCGCCATGTCTGAGGTACGCGCTCACAACAAGTTTGCCTGTCCGGCGTGTGGTGCCGACGCCCGCTGGGAACCGGCGCGTCAATCGCTGGTGTGCCCGTATTGCAGCACCGTCTCACCCGCCAAGCTGGCGGAGGACGGATCGCTGATCGAGGAGGGCGACCTCGCCACCGCCCTGCGCGGCTTGGGACCCGAGTCAAGGGGGTGGCAGGCGGCCACCCAGTCCGTGCGCTGCCGGAATTGCAACGCGATCTCCGTCTTCGACGCCAAGCGGGTTGCCCAGCGCTGCGATTTCTGCGGGTCACCGGCGATCGTGCCCCTCGAGGAGCAGTCGGCCCCCATCCGGCCCACCAGCATGCTGCCCTTCAAGGTCCCGGACACCGTCGTCCGCGATCAGATGCGGCGCTGGTATGCGACGCGCTGGTTTGCGCCCAACAAGCTGAAGGCCCGCGCCGTGACGGACACTGTCCATGGCGTCTACCTGCCCTACTGGACGTTCGACGCGCAGGTGGCGGCGCATTGGACTGCGGATTCGGGCTACTACTACTACGAAACTCAGACCTACCGGGACGCGAACGGCAACACGCAGACGCGCCAGGTCCAGCGCGTGCGCTGGGTTCCGAGTTCCGGCAACCTGGACCATTTCTTCGACGACGAACTCGTTTCCGGTTCGAAGGGGGTTCGGGGCGACCTTCTGGCGAAGATCGAACCGTTTCCGACGACGTCGGAACTGCGCCCTTACGATCCCGGGTATGTGGCCGGTTGGGTGGTGGAGCAGTACCAGATCGACATCATCGCCGCAGCGGAGCATTCACGAAAGGTCATGGACGGGAAGGTTCGCTCGCTTTGTGCGTCGGAGGTTCCCGGCGACACGCATCGGAACCTCAGTGTTCGGGCGAATTATTCGGGGCAGACGTTCAAGCACATCCTGGCCCCGGTATGGCTGCTGACTTACGCGTACGGGCGGAAGAACTACCAGGTGGTGGTCAATGGCTGCACGGGATCGATTGCGGGGGATCGGCCGTACAGTTGGGTCAAGATCACGTTCTTCGTGCTCTCCCTGCTCCTTCTCGCTGGCATCATCGGGCTCGGTGTCAACGCGTCCCAGTGATCGGGCGGCTCATTCCTGTTTCGCGCGGTTCCGGATGATGGCGAGTTGCTCCTGAAGATCGGCGATCAGACGTTCGGCGCGGATGATCTCGTCATTGACCGTAGGGCGTCCGCCGGAACGCTGGTGTCGGGCGCGGTCGGCGTCCTCGGCCTCGGTCTGGGCCTCTTGCATGCCGTTCATGATCACGCCGATGAGGAGGTTCAGGATGATCATCGTGCCGAGCAGGATGAAGCTGACGAAATAGACGACCGGCCAGGCCCGCGTCACGCCGGGCTGTTCGATCTGGGTGCGCATGATATCCGCCCAGCCCTCAAGAGTGACGATTTGGAAAAGGGTCAGCATCGCCCGGCCGATCGAGCCGAAGTTCTCGCCATCCGTGCGCCCGAACATCGACACCCCGAGCACGGCGTACATGTAGAAGAGCAGGAGGAGAAGCAAGGCGACGTACCCCATCGACGGGATGCTCTTCAGCAACGCGCCGACGAGGATCTGGAGGCGCGGCAGCGCGGTGACGAGGCGCAACACCCGCAGGACCCGCACCAGGCGGAAGACGGCCGCGAACTGGGTTTCGAGGGGGAGAAGACAGACAGCCACGATGAGGAAGTCGAAGACGTTCCATGGATCCCTGAAGAACTCCCACCAGCGGGGGCCCCGTGCCCCCATTTTTACGACAAGTTCCAAGACAAAGATCCATAGCACCATTCGATC
>JBBQIU010000506.1:0-3676 GCA_038325245.1 Verrucomicrobiota bacterium | reverse complement strand
TCCGCCGATGGCATCCCAATGGCGTACTTGCCGAGGAGGTCGTCCTCCGTGAAGGACTGCCCCATGGCCTCTCAAAGGCCTGGTTCCCGAGCGGTTGCCTCAAGGCCGAAGCCGAACTCGACGCCGGAAACCTTGTCCGGCAGAAGTTCTGGGAGGATGGAACGCAACCGCCCCTCGCGACCCTGTCCCCCGCCGGCACATCGCCATGAATCCTGCACGCCCCTTCGCCGCTCGAATTCGAGCAGGGATCGCGATGGTCGCCGCATTCGGGTCGCTCGGCGCACTCACCCAGGCCGGGGAGTTCTCCATCACCCACCACGTTCTCCCATCCGCAGGAGGCGCCAGTGGCGCCAATCGCTTCTCGATCCACGGAACCTTCGGGCAGCCCTTCGCCGCCAACGATCTCACCCCGGGCGACCCTTTCGACCTCCGCACCGGGTACTGGGGTCTCGTCCTCCGCTGGTTGAACTCAGACCCTCGCGCCACCGAGGACTTCGTCGCACGCCGCCCCGGCGAGTCCGCCCACGTGCTCATCAGCCAGTTGCTCCTCAATGACCGCGACCCGGACTTCGACACCCTGACCTTCGCCGGTTTTGATCCACTGTCCGCGCAAGGCGGCATCATCTTCCGCGACGGACCCTGGATCATCTACCAACCGCCGACCGGCGCCGATCCGAGAGCCGAAGACTCCTTCGCCTATCGCGTCACCGACGGCTCCGCCGCGCCCGTGGCCGGAATCGTCCGCCTGGGCATGTTCATCCCGTCGAGTTCTGGTCCACCCAATGCCCTGGCAATCGTCTTGGATTCGGGACCGCCCCCTATCGTCCGTATCCGGTTTCAAGGCATCGCCGGCCGGGGCTACGTCGTCGAGTCGGCGGATACTGCTACCGGGCCATGGATTCCGCTGGCCCCCGTGACCGCCGCTCCGAATGGCCAGTTGGACTACGCCGACACGCCGTCCACCGCGCCCCGCTTCTACCGACTCGTCGAACCATGACATCTCTATGAACCGACCATTCCCAGCTCCCTCTCCCGCCGGAGCGCAGCGCAGGTGGGAGAGGGTGGTTCCGCGTGTGCGGAACCGGGTGAGGGTTCTCCCTCCGGGTTCATGGGCCCTGCGCATGGCGTATTTGCCAAGACGGCTCTCAATGAACTGCCCCCAAGTCATTGCAAGGGGCCTGCCGGGAACCCCTCACCCTAACCCTCTCCCCGAGGGAGAGGGAATGGCGTGCCACGCGAGCGCAATGCCTGGCTCACAGCGTGCGAGCAACCGCAGTGGATCCCAGGCCATACCCTCGAAACCCGCTGGGCCATTTCCCCCTCTCCCGCTCGCGGGAGAGGGCCGGGGTGAGGGGGAGCGAAGCAAAGGCAGCAAGGGACGTTCCGCAGTTCATGGTCCCAATGCCCGTCATAAACTTGGACGTTTCTCCGCTCTATGAACCGATCGCCTCACCCCACCAAACCGGGCGGTTACCGGACCCTTCCCCTGCTGATCCTCAGCTTGACCCTGGGCCCATCGGCGCTCGCCCTGCTGGAAATCCCCCAGGTCGATTCCGGCATCCGTCTCCGCCTGGTCGATCCACCCACCTCCCGGCTCACCCTTGCCGAATCCTGGAGGCCCCCCACCCTCGCCCGGCAGCCTTCCGCAGCGCTTCCGTTCAGCCTCAACAACCTCCACTCCCTCGGCGGCCTCTTCGATGAATTCATCGGTGCCCTCCCCCTCCCTATTCCGGACGACTCCACCGTCGGCGTGACGAGCGAGAAGACCGTGCAGGGCCTGCCCGCAGCCATCGCCTCGGTTCAGGTGCAACTTCACCTCGCTCCACGCGACAACCAGCCGATGTTCAACGGCGACCTTCACGTCACCCTCAGCCACGGCTTAGGTTACGCCGTCCTCCTCAATCGCACGGGTCGTCGGGAGGGTTTCGGAGCGGGCTACGGCGATAGCGGATTCCAGGTCACGCTCAGCGACGACGCCCCCGCCGACATCCACACGTACCGCATTGCCGCCACCGGAAGCCACACCACCCCCCTCTCCAACACGGACGTTCCCTCAGCTCTCACGGGAGTGTGGCAACCCGATGGCCGGTCCGCCGACCCATTCCTCGTCGTCATCAACTCCAACCGCGACGCCATGCTCTCGAGCTTCGCCGGCTTGGATCCGAATGGCCTCTGGACCCTGCATGTGAGCGATTTGAGTCAAAATGGACTCGGGCAAGTCGTGGATTGGGGGCTTCAATTCACCCTCGTGCCCGAGCCGGCCCCAGCGGCCCTTCTGGCTACGGTCGCTCTGGCTTCCCTCGCGGCCCTGCGCCGCCGTTCGAACCGCGCGGCCGAGCGTCCCGCCCGGCGAAATCCATCCAGGTTCATGCCCTGATCCACCCCGTCGGCCGCGGGTTGTTGGTTGATCGCCGGTCTTATAAGTGTGGATCAGCAAGGGGATCCCCTTCTTAATTTTAATCCATCTTGATCGGCCCGTTCACGACGAGGGCACTTGGACGGAGGGTGGCCGGTGCAGATTAAGATTAAGATTAAGATTGGGAGGAGATTCACGGATCGCCAAAAACTCGGGGATGCACCCCGTCAGCTCCGAAACAGGATTGTAACCCGCCCCAATCCTGCCACGTCCCTTGCGTAGTTGATTATGGCCCCTTTCATTCACGTCCCCCCAAGCCGCCTCGCCGTCCTCGCCTTCGTGTGCCTTGGCGCGATCACCCTGCTTCCCTTCCACTGCAACGCCCAACGCCCCGGCCCCGATCGCGATCGCGGCCCAGGCGGCAGCCCGCCCATGGAGGTCCAAGCCGAACTCGAGCTGGTTCCCAAGTTCGACAAGGACGGAGACAAGCGCCTCAATGCTGCGGAACGCGTCGCCGCCCGGGAGTTCCTCGCCAAAGAGGTCGCTGAAGGCCGCGGCCCCCGACAGACGATCAGCCTGAAGAGCTTCGTCGAACAACGACAGGCCTTCCTCCTCGCACACCAAACCACCCTAAAATAGATCCATGACATCGTGAAAGCGCCTGCGTCCCTGCCCGCATCGCGGCTCCAAGTACGATTCATTCCCCAGGCGTCGCCGCTCTCCACCCCGTCAATCATGCCTCCGTCGCCGTGGGCTGGAACGGCGTCATCATCTATGTCGATCCCGTCGGCGGCGCCGCCCCCTACAGCGGTCTCCCGAAGCCCGATCTCATCCTGGTAAGCCACACCCATGGGGACCATTTCCATGCCGCCACACTCGACGCGGTTCGCAAGGACACCACCACAATCGTCGCCCCCGCGCCCGTCTACGCGAGCCTCTCCGCTGCGCTCAAGGGCATCACCGTTCCCCTCGCCAACGGTGAATCCACGAATTGGGCCAACCTCGGAGGTCTCTCGGTCGAGGCCGTCCCAGCGTACAACGCCAATCACCCCAAGGGAGCCGGCAACGGTTATGTCCTGACCCTCGGCGGACGCCGCGTCTACTTCAGTGGAGACACCGAGGATGTCGCCGAAATGCGCGCGCTGCCCGACATCGACGTCGCGTTTCTTTGCATGAACATCCCGTTCACGATGACGGTAGCCAGGGCCGCCAGCGCCGTCCGCGAATTCCGTCCGCGATTCGTCTACCCCTATCATTACCGAAACCAGGACGGGACCTTCGCCAATCTCGAAAGCTTCCGGCAGCAGGTCGGCGCCGATT
>JBBQIU010000505.1:0-3689 GCA_038325245.1 Verrucomicrobiota bacterium | reverse complement strand
GATCAATTCCACGATTAACTCATGGTCGTTCAGGATGTAATCCCGGAGCTTGTTCGTCTTCTTCTCCAGGAACTGGTCGCGTTCGATCGCCGACATCATTGCCCGGAACACTTCCGGTCCCAAAACGTCCACGTACATGTCCGACCGCTCCCTCGCGAGCCAGAGAAGGAGATCGCTGCTTGCGGCGTGCTGGCTGACCAATCGCACCAGCTTGTCTTTCAACTGCTGGAATCGATCCGCGCGGACCAGCAAGGCCGCCATCTCGGACACGACCTTTGCCGAGGCATCATTCATCAGACCCAGGACCATATCGGCCCAGTCGTTCGGACGGGCGACCCGGTACGAATCAAGAATCCTCCCGTGCTTGCTCGCCGCAGACTCACCCAGAACGGCCAGGAGCATTGGCCCCGACGCCCAGATTTCGGCCATGCCCAGTTCATCCGGCAATGGGGGCGCACCCGTCGCGGTCCGGACGTCGTCCCGGGCCAGAACGCCCTCCAAGGCAAGCCCTGGCATGGTCTTCAGGTGGCTCAGGATCTCGGTGTTCAGCGCCTGCATGGCCTCAGTGCCGGCCACCACGGGGTCCGACAGGTCCTCCACCCCCTTCAGCAACTCGTGGACGGCCGCGACCCGAGCCTTCAATCCCTTGGCCGCTCGAACATCTGCCAGCAACCGGTCCTGCGCCCCGATCTCCTGTTCCATCAGGAGAATCGGATCCGTCTTCTTCACCGGAACCTGAAAGTGTCCGTCCTTCCTCAAGGCTCGCTTCGCCAACTCCCACCACTTCTTCCAATCGTCCCGGATCACGTCCGGGACCAGGGCATGCTGGACTTGGTCGAGTGTCGCCCGCCCATGAAAGCTGTTGAGAACGATACGCACCAACTCCAGGTGATTCGTCGCCGCCAAGAGCTGCAATCCCGGCAGATCCATGAGCTTCCTCGCAAGAATATGCCCCTCCGGAATCGGCTTCAGGGATTCCGCCGCAAACGACAGATCCATCCCGTGGCCCGGTTTGCCTCCAAAATCAATCGTCAGTCGCGCCAGCACCGGGTCCACACCAACAATCCTTCCACACCCCCAAGCCCTGTGGACGCAGTAGCCCGCGGCATGAAGCGCCACCAACGGTTCCACATGCCGACGCTCCAATTTCCCGATAGCTACCAATCGATCCAGTTCGTCTCTCATACTTTCTCGCCCGTAAGCCGCGTATCCGCAAACATCTGGCGTGGTCCCGCAAAAACCAAGAGAAATTGCCGTTCGGATTCTCACCCGCCACGCCGGAAGCCACGCGTTTCTTGAGGATCTCGTCGACCGCGAACTGTCGGCCTCACGCCTCAGCGCGCAGGATCGTGGGCTCGTCCAGGAACTCTGTTACGGCTGCATCCGCTGGCGCGCCACCCTCGACTGGTTGATTGAACGCCGGACCCGGGAACGCCCCACACCCGCGCTCAGAGCCGTACTCTATGTCGGCCTGTACCAACTCTTCTGGCTCGATCGCATCCCGGATCACGCCGCCGTCCACGCCACCGTCGATGTCGCTCATACCCTCGATCTGGGAGCCCAGACCGGCTTCGTCAATTCCCTCCTCCGAAATTACCTCCGGGACGCGGATTCGACCCGGGCCGAACTCCAAAACCTCAAGGCCTCCGACCCCGCTACCGGCTGGTCCCACCCCAAATGGCTCCTGGAACGATGGACCGCTCAACGCGGAACCCAGGAGACGGCCGCATTCCTCGAATGGAACAACTCGCCCGCCAGTGTCTACGCCCGCGTCAACACCCTCAAAGCCGATCCCGGCAAACTGATCGAAGTCTGGCGCAAGGAGGGTGTCGACTACAGCTTCGCCCGCTACGACTGGGTCCAGGAAAATCTCGTCTTCCTCCTCCGCCGCCACCCCCCTCTCGCCAAGCTTAAGTCGTTTGCCGATGGCTGGTTCTACATTCAGGATCCCAGCACCCTCATGTCCGTCGCACTGCTGGATCCTCAACCCGGCGAAGAAATCCTCGACCTCTGTGCCGCTCCAGGGGGAAAAGCGACCTACATCGCCCAGCGCATCGACAACGACGGCATCATCGTCGCCACGGAACCCGATCCTCGCCGACGCCAACGCCTCCAGGAGAATTGTCAGCGCCTCGCCGCAGATGTCACCGTGGTCGAACTCGACGACCCCCGAGCCGAAGGCCCATTCGATGCAATCCTCCTCGATGCGCCTTGCTCCAATTCCGGCGTTCTCCGACGCCGTATCGACGCCCGATGGAGGCTCACCCCGGAAGAACTCCTACGATGCAGGGCCCAGCAATTGGAGCTCTTCGCCACGGCCATCCAACGCCTCCGTCCAGGCGGACGTATCGTCTACAGCACGTGCAGCGTGGAACCTGAGGAGAACACCCAATGCGTCCAGGCGGCCCTCGCCCAACACCCGGGGACCGTCACCGAAGCCATCCGCCAGCTCCACCCTGTCCCGGACAAGGTCGACGGCGCCTTTGCCGCCCGCATTCGCCTGTCTGCCGCCGCGCCGAAGCCACCCACGCCGCGACCGGCAACAACCCGATCACGCCCCTCGAGCTGATCCGGCGCTTGCCTTCCCATGAACTGTCCCCAAGTCATTGCAAAGGGCCTGCCGGGAACCCCTCACCCTAACCCTCTCCCAAAGGGAGAGGGAGTGGCGTGCGGCGCGAGAGAAATGCTTGGATTACCGCACGCGAGCAACGCGAACCCCTACCCGAGCATCTGCGGCCAAACCCTACGAATCACGCTGAGCGATTTTCCCCTCTCCCGCATGCGGGAGAGGGCCGGGGTGAAGGCAGCCTTTCGTTCCCCAGTTGATGGTCCGAAGGCGCGGTTTCGAGACCATGGCCGCTACCCACGGACCCCCCTGCCCATCATGAAGTTCGCCCTATGAGACCGCTGTTCTGTCGTCTGAGCTTCCTCCCGCTGCTCCTGTTCTCGACCCAAGGCGCCATTCTTCGTGGCGTCACAATCGCCGACGCGTTGGGGGGCCCGCCTCTCTCCAACGTCGTCATCCGCGTCTCCGGTCTCCCAGACATACGAACCGACGAACTCGGTCGCTTTTCCATCCCACTATCCCAATCCGGGCCCAGTGATTCTGTCCTCCTGAACGTTTCCCTCCCCGGTCACGCGGTCGTCAACGCGACCCAACTCGAGATCAGCGCACCCAGGGACGAAGAGAACACGATGATCACCGTGCTTCTCACCCGGGAACCGATCCATGAGGAAATGTCGCGCCGCTTCTTCCGAATCGCCTGCCTGGAAGCGACGAAGGCCCGGACCCGGCAAAGCCAAGCCATCGGTCGCGACTCAGCGCGCGAGGACGACGTCGAATCGCATCGGGAACAGGACCTCGCGTTCCGAGCAGCCGACATCCTCGCGACGGAGTTCGCCCGGGTTCCCCCGGAGGCCATGTCCCCTCTCTACCGACATTCCCTGAACCTCTTCCTCGTAGGACGCGTCGAGAAGGCCCTAGCCATGCTCGACGACCCGAGCCTTCGGTCGTTCCCGCGAACTTCCGAGTCCTTCGAGGCGCAGTTTGTGGAGAATTGGCTCCTGAAGGCCCGTCTCCTCACCACCCAGTTCCGCTTCGATGAAGCGCGATCAGCGCACAAGGTCGCGATTACCGAAGACCCCGGAAGTCATTCCGCCTGGTTGGGACTGGCCCGGTTCGAGCAATC
>JBBQIU010000504.1:0-3698 GCA_038325245.1 Verrucomicrobiota bacterium | reverse complement strand
CCAGGGTTGCGAGGAACGAGCTACCCTGGGTGGGATCGCCGAACCACCCACAACCCCAACGGGGTTGCGTCCAGATGGCACAACCCCGGTGGGGTGCGTGCATTGAACGGCGTTGACCCAGGGTAGGCCCGCTTCGCGGTCCAACCCTGGGCTTCGGGACGGAATCCCGTTGGGATTCCAGACCGCAATAATGTCCAATTTCCAGGCCCCTTCGGGGCCGTGGTCGGAAACGGATGGGGCTTTCCGAGGGCACCGCCCTCGGCTGGGTTTGGTGGCGCCCTCCATGCGCCTTCATGTCCCCTTCGCCGGCTCTCCCATCGGAATCCGAAGATCCTCCGCATAGTGCAGCGCCGTCACCTGCCGGGCCAGCGCATCGAAATTCCCAAACAAACCCGCCGCCCGTCCCTCCAACCCAAACAGCCCCAGCGCCGACAGGTCCCGGGCATGCTCAATCCGCGACGCCTCCGAGGGATGCGCCGCCAGAAACTCCGGCTCCCGCGCAAGCCGCCTCGCGCACCAGCGCTCGCGCCTGTCTTCAGGCGCCTCGTCCGCGGCACGCACGAGAACCTCCGGCAGATTCTCCGGCAAGCGCTCCCCGCGTTCCCATTGCTTCCTTAGCTCGCGATACAGCTCCCGCCGAACTTCCCCAAGCACGCAAAGCCTTCGAAACGTCGACTCGAAGACGTCGCTGCCCACCAATTCAATCTGTACGCGATCCGCGTCGCGCTCCATCTGTCGGAGCAGGCTGCAACTGGCCGCCTGGCCCACGAAAATCACCCCTTTTAGCACGACCCGGGACAGCTCCGCTCCAGCCCGCATGACCCCGATCACCATCCGTTGCACCCCCGCCGGATCCACCCCACCCCAACGTTCCAACACGGCGTCGGACGTTTCGCGGTCGCCGATCACGCCCTCGAGCCAGGCGTGAAATCCCCAAACGATATACTTCGTTCGCAACCCCCAGGCCTGGTTCCGATGTCCAAGTTCATGCGCCAAGACCCCCGTGAATTGCCGGAGATCCAATCCCAGCACCAACGGCAACCCGATCGTCAAAACCCAGTCCCCACCCGGCGTCGCCACACTCCGACCCCCACGCCGAAATCCCGCCGACGCGTTCAACCGGCAATCCACGTCCACCCGCTCCGGCCGAGGCGCCCCCACCGCGTCGCAGACCAGGTCGAGAAAGGCGAACAGCAATGGTTCCGACGCCGGATTCAAAGCCAGCCGCTGCCCCCGCCTGGGCGGCTTCATGAAGAACGGCCTCAGAAGGAACCCCAGCATGAGCGTGCCCAAACCCAGACCCGCCAGGAAAAGTGCTGTTCGCCCTCCCGCAGCCAACGCTCCCCCACCTCCGCCCCCACCGCGCGCCCAACGCAGCCAGTCCTGCGTCGCACACACCATGCCCCAGCCCAGAAACACGACCAGCCCCGCGTACGCACCCAGTGCCGCCACCATGCCCGCCACCCCCCACCACAACGCCAACCGGTACGCCAGCGTCGGACGCTTCCGCGTGACGCGACCCCCGAATGCCAGCGCCAGTTCGGAGACCTGCGGATGCCCGGCCACCACCCCGCTTTCCACCCAACCGGCCTCCCGCGATCCCTCTCGCCGCGCCACCAGATTCATCGACTCCCCACAGTGCGGGCATTCGATACCCGCACCGGCGCCTTCCGCGGGGAACTCGATCCCGCCGCCGCAATGCGGACACGTGCACTTGAGATGCTCGCCCGAAGAACCCATCACGAGGTCGGAGGATCGCCCATATGCGCCTTCCAGGCCGCATACCCCGCGCAGTCCCTCAACATCGCGTCCATCGCCGCCGCCAGCGGCTCGATCACCGCCAACCCCGAGAAGACGGCCCGATCACCGATCTCATCGTCGAACACAAACGTCGGCCGCTGCGCAACCTGCAATGCGTGGAACTCCGCCGTCGTCGCCCGAACCCGTTGCTGCACCTCCGTCGACCGGGCGCGCTCGAGCAATTCGGCCATTTCTACGCCAGCCGCCCGAGCAGCGATCGGTGCGGACACCTCCCACTGGCCCACCTTCAAGCCCCGCCGCATTGCTGCCTCGGCGAGTGCGCGCCGAACCCGATCATCCGTGACCCCAAAGTCCTTGGCGGCGTCCGCGAGAAAGTTGGGCGCCTCATACTCGGCCCGTCCCGGTTCCAACCAATCCCCGTTGAGCATGACGGGGGAACGCATGAGCACGCCGCTGCGCCGGTAAAACCAATCCTCCTGAGCGCGCGAGGCCGGGAATCCCCCCCCATCCATCAGGGCGATCCGCCATTCAAACGACGCCACGTGGCCGTACCGCAGCTTTAACTCGTCCCATGCGGGCTCGGCCCAATAGCACCACGAGGAAACCACCTCCAGATAGTAGGTGACCTTGATTTGCATGAATTACGCTGTCATAGCCCCTCTCCTCTTCCGCGTCACGCCCGGAGAGGCCCTCGGGAACAGGGAACTTCCCAGCACCCTGCTTTGCGGCAATTCTCCCACCCCGCATGCGTGTCCATCTCTCCTTCCTGGCCGGCGTTCTCCTCGCTGCCGCCGCCGCCGTCCCCACCGCTCGTTCCGCACAGAACCCCGAGGTCGCCCCCATCCGCCATTCCTATCTCGTTCTCGGAACCCGGACCGCGATCATCGGCGAGGACAACAAGCCCGCGTGGGAGTACCGGGGCGGGTCTCGCGACGGATTTGTCCTGCCGAATGGCAACGTGCTCCTCGCCTTCAGCGATCGCGTGGAGGAGGTCGCTCCGGACAAAAGAATCGTCTTCTCCTACCTTCGAGCGCGGGAGAACAGCGAGATCGGCACCGCCCAACGCCTCTACGATGGGAACACGCTCGTCACGGAACTCGGATCACGCCCGCGAATCCTGGAGGTCAATCCGCAGGGCGCCATCGTGCGGGACGTCCCCCTTCAGCCGGAGACCGAGAACGCCCACATGCAGACCCGCATGGCGCGGCAGCTCAGGAACGGAAACTATCTCGTGCCCCACCTCCTCGCTTTCGCGATCAAGGAGTACTCACCCGAGGGCCGGGTGCTGCGCGTGTTCCGCACGGACGACGAGTCGATCGGCGGGCGCAAGGCCGAGAACTGGCCCTTCACGGCCATCCGATTGGACAACGGCAACACGCTCGCCTCGCTCACCCACGGCAACAAGGTGATCGAACTCGATCCCCAGGGCGCGATCGTCTGGAAGGTCACGAACGAGGACGTTGGAGGATTGTTCCAGGATCCCTGCGGCGCGCAGCGGTTGGCCAACGGCAACACCGTGGTGGGAAGTCATGCCGCGCATACCGGGATCTCCTTGGTCGAGGTGACGCCCGACCGGAAGATCGTCTGGACCAGCGACCACCCGCTCGCGGCTGCGGTGCATCACTTCCAGATCCTCACCACCCAGGGCAAACCGGAGCCCGGCATGCCCCTCAAATAGGTTTCCGCCCCCCTCACCGGAACACCCACCACAACGCCGTGACACAAAGGAACAGACCCGCCATCCATAGACCCGCGTTCCGAAGGTCCCGTGCCGACTCGCCTTCGCCCTGAACCCAGGCGAAGGAAAACGTCCCGGAAAGCACATCTTCGGGTGGAGGTGGCGTCGCGAGACTCGTCACGATCATCGCGATCAGTGTGATCACCGCGCACAGGAACGAACGATGGAGAAAGGAGTTCAGGTAGGGGTGCCGGAGGAA
>JBBQIU010000503.1:0-3699 GCA_038325245.1 Verrucomicrobiota bacterium | reverse complement strand
GGTGGGACGGGCAAAGGAGGGGGCGGCGAGTCGGCGGCGTGGAGGGCCGAGCCGCTGAGGACGAGGAGGAGGAGTCCGCGGCTCAGGCTTTGGAGGAGGGAGGGGAAGTCGTTGCTCATGGTGGGGTTTTCGAGAGGCCCGTTCACGGGTTGGCGGACCGTTCCTGGATGGCGTTCATGACGGTGGTCTTACTGGCATCGAAGGAAAGGTGGCCTTGACGATGCAACCGGTGGTGAGAATCCATGCGGAGGTGCGGGCGAGGGCAAGGGCGAATGCGGCTCGTTTCATGGGGGTATTCGAGAGATCAGACTAAGGAAGGTCCGGGTGCATTCAACGGTGAAGGGGCGGGGAAAAGCCGCTCGCCAGGTTTCCGCATCGGGGGCAGTGTGAAGGCCGGCACCCTAGGAAAACCCATGAAACGCGCGAACCATTCTTCCATGTATTCCGGTCCCCGTTGGGGCTGGTCATTGATTCTCATTGCGGCGGCGGCGCTGCTTCCGAGCCGGGGGGCGGAGCCGGGCGGAGGGGGTGAGTGGCGGGTGCTGTTCGATGGAAAGAACCTCGAGGGCTGGCACGTCAGCGCCGTGACGGGCCACAGCAGGGCAAGCGGGAACAAGACGGGCGGTCGCTGGGCCGTCGAGGACGGTGCGATTGTCGGCAGCCAGGACATTCCGGGGAACGGCGGCATCCTGATTACGGACGAGAAATTCGGCGACTTCGAAGTGGTGCTGGAGATGAACAACGATTTCGGGCCGGACAGCGGGTTGTTTCTGCGAAGCACGGAGGATGGAACGGCGTACCAGGCGATGATCGACTATCACGGCCGGGGCAACCTGATGGGCATCTATGGAGAGGGAAAGCTGGGAGGCAAACCTTCGCTGACGAACTTCCGATTCAATGGGGCGGTGACGGACATCATGGTGGTGACGAATGCGATGACGCCGGTCTTGCCGCTGGCGGTGAAGCCGGAATCGTGGGCGTTCTTCTGGCGGCACGGGCAATGGAACGAGCTGCGCGCCCGGATCGTGTCGAATCCTCCGACGATCACGACGTGGATCAACGGGGTGAAGATCATGGAATGGACGGAGACGCAGAGCCGGCATCCGGACACAGGGGGTATCGCGGTGCAGGTGCACGGGGGCGGGGACCTGACGAAGCAGTTTGTCCGGTACCGGAACATCCGGGTGAAGGTCCTGACGCCGGTGGCGGCGAACCGCTAGAGCCGGGTCGGCGGGTTTCACCTTTGATTTTCGCGGCCCGCGGCTAGCGTGCGCGCGCGCATGGTGCTGGTCATCGATAACTACGACTCGTTCACGTACAACCTCGTCCAATATTTTGGCGAGCTGAACGTGGACGTGCGGGTGCATCGCAACGACGAACTGAGCCTGGAAGAGATCGGGGCGCTGAACCCGGAGCGGATCGTGGTGTCGCCGGGGCCGTGTTCCCCGAAGGAAGCGGGCCTCTCGAACGAGATCATCCGGGAATTCGGGCAGCGGGTGCCGGTGTTGGGGGTTTGCCTGGGGCATCAGTGCATCGGGCAGACGTTCGGCGGGGACGTGGTGGTGAACTACCGGATGATGCACGGCAAGACATCGCTCATCCGTCACGACGGGCGGGATTTGTTCCAGGAAATGCCGAACCCGTTCACGGCGACCCGCTATCATTCGCTCGTGGTGAAGCGGGACACGCTGCCCGAGTGCCTGGAGATCACGGCGTGGTGCGACGAGGATCCGAATGAGATCATGGGATTGCGCCACAAGACGCTGCCGATCTGGGGGGTCCAATTTCATCCGGAAAGCATCCTGACCCAGGAAGGCCGGAAGATGATCTCCAACTTCCTTCGTCTGGGTTAGGGAAGGACCTCGTGGACATCCGTTTTCTTCTCGGACCGGCTGGGAGCGGCAAGACACATCGGTGCCTTGCGGAGATTCGGAAGGAATTGGAACGGGACCCGGAAGGCGCGCCCCTTCTCCTCCTCGCCCCCAAGCAATCGACGTTTCAACTCGAGCGTCAGCTTCTCGCGGAGGGGGGGACGGCGGGTTGGACGCGGCTCCAGATTCTCTCGTTTGAACGGTTGGCGCGGATGGTGTTGGAAGAGGAAGGGCCGGTGGAGCTTCTCGACGAAGAGGGGCGAATCATGGTGCTGCGGGCGCTGCTCCGGTGGCACCAACCGCGACTGCGAATCTTCCGCCCGTCGGCGCGGATGACGGGATTTGCGCGGGAATTGAGCGGAACTTTGCGGGAATTGCAGCGTTACCGGATCCGACCGGAGCGGTTGGAAGTGATCGCGGCGGAGGTATCAACGGATCAACCGGCGCTTTCGGACAAACTGCGGGACCTGGCGTTTCTGGGCCGGGCGTACCGCGAGTGGCTGGAGGCGCATCGTTTGCAGGATGCGGATCTCCTCCCCGAACTGGCGGCGGAGCGGCTTCGGGCGGGGAGCGACAGGTGCTCATTTGGGGGAGTCTGGTTGGATGGCTTCGCGGAGATGACGCCGCAGGAGATCGAACTGCTGGCTTCGGTGGTTCGCGTGTCGAAGGCGACGACGCTGTCGTTCTGTGTCGATCAGGAGTTCCGGGAGGATCCGCCGTGGTTGTCGACGTGGGCAGTGGTAGGCCAGACGGCGCGGAGGGTGCATGCGCGCCTTGCGGCGATCGACGGCGCACGCCCGGAGGTGGAGGTGTTGCGAAGGCAGTCTGGGGTGGGACGTTTCGCGGATGTCCCGGCCTTGGCGCACCTGGAAGCCACATGGACACGGCCAGTGGAGGCCGAGGGTGGGGCCCGGGACGGCGCGCGGCGGGTGCTTCGAATGGTGTCGTGCTCAGACTTCGAGCGCGAAGCGGAGGTGGCGGCGCGGGAGGTGTGGAGGCATGTGCGGGGCGGGGGACGATTCCGCGACGTCGCGGTGATTCTCCGGTCTTTGGAGGATCGGGATGCGGCCATACGGCGGGTGTTTCTGCGCTATGGCATTCCGTTCTTCATCGATCGTCGGGAACCGCTGGCGCACCACCCGATGGCCGAACTGACACGTTGTGCGTTGCGGATCGCCGCCTTCACGCCTCGGTATGAGGACTGGTTTGGAGCATTGAAGACGGGGTTGGCGGGGGTGGAACAAGATCGGGTGGACTGCTGGGAAAACGAGGCGCTGGCGTTGGGAACGGGGGTGGAGGCGTGGTTCCGTCCGGGGATCAATGAGGGCGGAGGTGAGGACGTCGGCAGGGAGTCGAGGGAGCCGGATCCCCGCGGTTGGCGACGGGAGGCAGAGCGGGTCGTGGCTCCGTTCGCGGCCCTTCGAAGGGACTTGTCCGGCGAGCCGGACGGCCATGGTCTGGTGGCGGCGCTGCGGCGTTTCTGGATGGCGCTCGGGGTGCGGGAACGGCTGGAGGAATGGGCGGTCGCCGACGCGCGGCTTGGGGGGCAATTGGAACTTCAGTCCCGGTTGCATGGCACGGCGTGGGAGCGGATGGACGCGTGGCTGGGGGGGCTTGAACGTGGGTTTGAATCAACGCGCATGCCCATGGCGGAGTGGCTCGCCATTGTGGAGGCGGGCCTGGCGTCGTTGACCGCGGGGGTGATACCGCCGTCACAGGACCAGGTGATGATCGGAGCCATCGATCGATCGCGACAACCGGAGTTGAAGCTGGCGCTGGTGCTGGGGCTGAACGAAGGCGTCTTCCCGGCGCCGCCGCGCGGTGGCGG
>JBBQIU010000502.1:0-3708 GCA_038325245.1 Verrucomicrobiota bacterium | reverse complement strand
GTGAAGAGGATGACCGCGGTGTCATCGCCGTTTCGGGGACTGGCTGGCCCGCCGTCCAGGGACCGGTGCCGCGTGACGAAGGAACGGAGGAGCGTGGTGAGTCGGCGCGCGCTGGAGATCCGTGCCCGGACATCGTCGAGGTAGAGGAACTCGATGCCGGCGTCGAGAAAGGGTTGGGGATCGATCCGGGCCCGCTGGAGGAAGAGGCGGGACGTGATGATCTGTCGAATGCCGGCGAGTTCGCAGCACTTGAGCATGACGGCGTTGCCGGTGGAAAAGTTGAGGAGCGCCGGAGTCCGGCCGGCGGCCCAGAGGCTGAGCAGCGTGACGGGGGTGGCGTTGACATTGGGGAGGAGGACGCCGGTGCGAGGTGCTTCGGAGCGGAGAAGGACGCGCCATTCCGCGGCGAGCAGTTCCGCTCCGACCAGGAGACGACGATAGGTCAGGGCCTGGGGGGTGGCGTCGCGAAGAACGGTGAAGCCCGGACGGATTCGTCCGGTTTCGAGCACGGCGTCGAGGATGTGGGAGGGTCCGTGCTTCATTTCGACCTCGAACTGCTGGCGAATCATCTGATCGCGAAGCCACGCGGTGAGCATCCCGCGCGCCTCGGTGGTGCTGACGTCGCCGGGGTGGGGCGGCGTGAGCAGGTCGCTGAAATGGGCACTGACAGGAGTGAACAGCCGGCGCCAGCCAGGGTGGGGCGACAGGGGGACGCGGACCGCTCCGCGCAGGTACGCGGTGACGACCTTGGCTCGGGTCTTGAAGATGAGGAAGCCGGTGCCGTCGAAGAGCTTCATCAGGCAACCGGTGCGGGAGAGGCGGCCTTCCGGAAAGAGGACCAGGCGGCCGCCCTTCTGGAGGAACTCCGCCATGTGTTTCACGGCGTAGGGCGACGTCACCACGATGGGGAAGGTGCGCCGGTTGATCATGATCTTCCGATGGAACCAACTGAGCTGCGCCGTTTCCCGCGACGTCACGAATTTCCAGTCGTCGTCGAGGTAGACGCCCAGGAATAACCAGTCGAGCCAGGATACGTGGTTGGGGAGGAGGAGGATCGGGCCGGGCGTGGTGAGGGCGCCGATGTTGTAGGCGCGGAAGCGGAAGAACAGGCGCGCGAACCAGAAAAGGAGGGTTTTCATCCGTTGTGGGCGGGTGGATTGCGGGACGTGAAACGGCGTACCAGGTTCAGGGGTAGGGTGGCGCCAAGGATCAGGATCGCGGTAGCGGTTACGGCGAAGGGAAGGAGGAAACGGTCGAGCGGAAGCGTGCCGGATCCACGGAACTCGAGCGTTCCATGGACAAATTCGACCTCGTCGGAGAAGGGCGCGGAGGCCGTGACGCGTCCGGAGGCCGCGACGCACTGGGAGATGCCCGAACTCGCGACGCGGGCGATGGGGATCCCATACTCGGCGGCGCGCAGGGGCGCCACGCGTGAGTGGAGCGCGTGCTGGTAGGCACCCCAGGAAATGGCATCCATGGTCGGAATGATGAGAGCCTCCGCACCAAGGCGAATCAGGCCGTCCATCACGCGGGTGTAGCTGAGATCATAGCAGACCGCGAGGCCGATGCGGCCCCAGGGGGAGGCCCACACGGCTTGGGACGTGGCCGGAATGCCGTCGTCGAAAAATTGGATCGGAACGCTCTTGGCCTGGCGGAAGACGATATCGCCCTTCGGATCGATGACGAATGTCATGTTGTGAAAGCCTCCTGCTTCGAGCGGTTGCCGCCCTCCCACGACCAGGTGCCGGCCGGCCGCCCTGCACCATTCGCGCAGCGCTGCGTCGGGTTCGCCATCGAGGCTGTACTCGGGGAGGATCAGGAGCGGTGCGTCCGGGTGGGCCCGGGCCAATCGGTCGAGTACGGGGACGATGTCGGATTCAGCAACGTTCTCGATCTGGGCTCCGGCGAACTCAATGGTGCGGGCGGGCGCGGTGACGGACGGTGATGTCGGCGCGAGTAGGGCGATGGAGAGCGCGACCACGGAGGGAAGGGCGACACCAGACCAGCGCCATGGACCCGTGGCGAACCACCCGAGGGACGCGGACAGGACCAGGACGAAACCTGTTCCGTAACCCCCGAGCGCATGGAGGGCGGCGTTCAGGGGAGGTGTGGAAGGTGGATTCACCAGGGCCATGGCGGGGCTGAGCCAGGAGAATCGGAGGAAGTAAAGTTCACTTCGGAAGAACTCGAAGCCCGTCCAGAGGATGGGAAGGAGAAGGATGAGCGAAGGACGCGGCAGACGTCTCCACAGGGATTGACCCACCCCGAGGAAGGCGGCGATCCAGAAGCCGAGGATCAGCCACAGGAGGAACGCGGGCGGACCGAAGATGGTCCAGAAGAATCCGAGGTGAGGGGCGTAGAGGGCGACACCCAGTGCGAGACCGGAGTAGAAGGCGGAGCGCGGGGACGGGAGTCGAACGAGGGCGAGGAGGGCGAACGGGAAGGCGAGCATCGGCCATCCGCCGGGAACTAGATACCCTGCGTGGAACAGCCCCAATGCCAGCAGACCGAATCCGAGGGCTGGAAAGAGTGCGACCGGGAGTCGAGGATCCAAGGCATTCATGGGAAATGGATTGCCGACCTCCTAGAGATCGCTCGTGCGCAGGGCGTTCTCGGAGGGGGAGGCGCTTGGCATGCCACCCCCGTCGCGAGGCAGGCGCGAGGACGGGCGACGGTTCGGGCGTGCGCCGTCGGCGGGAAGTTCGCCGGTGTGGCTGCCGATGGTTTCCGCGACGGCGACGGCAGCGGCATGGGCGGCCAGTTCCTGGAGTTGCTCAAGGAACTGGGCGACGGAGGCATCGGGGAGATCGGACCAGACCCGTTCGGAGGCGGAGAAGTAGTGGGGGTAGATCTGGTTGAGAAGGTCAGCGCCGGCGGGGGTGATCACGACGCGGTAGGCGCGGCGGTCGGACGGATGGGATTCGCGGCGAACCAGCAACCGTTTCTCCAATCGATCGACTAGCCCCGTCGCGTTGGAACGATGCATAATCAACAGTCGACTCAAGTCCGATTGCGACATGCCGTCAGGGGCGCCGTAGAGAAGGTTGAGAATGTTGAATTGAGACGGACTGACGTCCCAGCGGGCGAAGAACACCCGACTGGCATTCCAGAGATCCTCGGCGGTGCGGAGCAACTGGATGAGGGCGCGGTGTCGGGGTTTTGAATGGCGATCGTCCGTCACAAGGCGATAGATGACCTGCCTATCGTTGATATGTCAACAGATGATTGGTGATGCGAGGACGGCGTGCGGGATCGTCGGTGGATCACCGGTTTTGGCAGAGTGAGTCAGTACGGTGATCTAAATCTTCATCTGAATCTGAACCCCGACATCCTTGGGTTGCCCTTTCAGGGCCCTGGAGTTTGGCCATTCTTCCGGTCTGGAATCCCAACGGGATTCCGTCCCGAAGCCCAGGCTTGGACCGCGAAGCGGGCCTACCCTGGGTAAACGACGTTCAAAGCATCAACCCCAACGGGGTTGTGCCACCTCGACGCAACCCCGTTGGGGTTGATGGCGAGTCGGCGATCCCACCCAGGGTAGCTCGTTCCTCGCAACCCTGGGCTTTGGGACGCAATCCCTTCGGGATTGGGAAATACCCACTGCGCGCGTTGTGTATAGCGATCAGGGCTTCGCCCTGGGCAGTCTCATGCCGCCCCACTTCGCTGCGGCCGGCCAGAAATGGCCAAACTCCAGTGCCCTTTCAGGGCCTG